>JAISDY010000134.1 GCA_031264425.1 Endomicrobium sp.
GCTGATAAGCTAGTAGAAGAAGCTATGGGACAAATAAAAGAAAAGAAGTATTATGAGAAGTATGGGTCTAGGAACGTGTCCTTGTTAGCGATAGCGTTTGGCAACAAAAAAGAGATTGCATGTAGGTTTGAGAAACTGTAAACACTAGTCGTTTATATCAATAGCATTAAGCTGTAAATTATATTACGTTCTTTATAGGGAATACTAAATAAAAAATCGGGGGGATAAAATGTTAAAACGTTTTATTTCAAAGTTTTTTGGCGAATTCGGATCTTCGGAAGAATATTCTAAATATCTTAGAGCAAGCATAATATTTGCATTTCTTATCGGCATATACTGGACACTACGACCATTAAAAGACAGTATATTTATCCAATTTGTAGATGTTCATATGATTCCTTTTGCTAAAACTTTTTCTCTTATATTTATGGGTACAGGAGTATTAATATACAATTTTATTCTAAAAAAGTGCGTGGATAAATCCAAAATTTTTAGAGGAATTCTATCTTTTTATACTGTTGTAATTGCGGTACTCGCGGTCGTTACGTATATCTTCAATGATACTCACTCTCAGATATTAGCGTATGCTGTTGGTTACTTTTCATATTTTTTTATTGAAAGTTTTGGCTCTTTTTGCATAGCTTTTTTTTGGAATATCATGACGGATATTTGCGAAGGGCATTCTGCCAAGATTGGGTTTCATCTTATTTATTTTTTTGGGCAAATCGGCGGAGCGATAATTCCTTTTTTTGTGCCGCGCATTACTACTATGCTAAAATGTGAAACTAACACCCTAACTTTTGTCACAGTAGAAGGGTTAATTATATTTACAATTTATAGAGTTAACGCCTTCTATGCTAAAACTCCATCTTACCTAGTGCGTCCAGTAAATAAAGAAAATATTTCGCAAAAAAAACCTTCTTTCAAATTAAAAGACGCTTTCAAATTAATATTTTCAAACAAATATATTTCTAGTCTATTTTTTTACGAATTAATAATGTCGGCAGTAATCGTGGTCATTGATTTCAATTTTAAAATTTTGGCAGCAAAAAATTTTAGCGGACCGCAATTAACTCAATTTTTAGGAACAATGGGGGCTACGACAAATCTGACGGCAGGAATTCTTCTGCTTGGTATATCGTCTAAAATTCAAAAATATTTAGGACTGACAGCTTCAGTTGTAATGACTCCTATGTTAGTAACGCTAGCATTTGCCGCATGCGTGTTTATTCCATCTTTATCATTATACATTTTATTTGGATTGGTGGTAGTCGCCAAATCGTCAAATTATGCGTTTAGAGGGGCATTTAAACAAGCATATATTCCCACTTCTGAAAATGTCCATTTCACACTTCAAGCAACAAACGATATCTTTACCTCTCGTTCATCTAAAGAGCTAGGATCTATAACAAATATGCTATCAGCTGTCGTTTCGTATTCCAAATATTTGGCTATTTCAGCTGCAATTTATTTACCATTATGTGCTGTTTGGATTGGAAGTACAATCTTTGTTGGGAGACGGGCTGAAAAAGCAATAAAAAATAAGGAAACTATAATATAAAAAGGATTGCTTGGATCACTTTTCGCTTTTTTTCTAAAACCTAAAAGCCAAAAAAAATCCTAAAACCTTTTCACTTATAATCTTCTTATAGAAGTCCTAGACACGATAAATACTAGATTTTTTATTTATGCGAACTTCTTTTCGTAAGGAACAACTGCGTATGATTGTCTATTTCTTACTATAAAACTTACAAACTTTCTTATTGCCAGTGCTGCACCCATTGAAACTCCGTTTTCGTAAAGTGTTGCATCGTTATCTATTTTAAAAGTGAAATACTTTTTAGCGTAATCCATATCGCTGTCATATCTCGCCCTTCTGGCAGCCTTCTGTTGTGGTGTTTCGGTATCTCTCTCGTTTAGTCTCTTTTCTTGAGTTTCTTTAGTAATATAAATCCATACGTGATGAACGGGAATATTAGGAAATTCTTTGTTAATCTCACCAAATTTCCCGATAAGGATGACGTCCTCTTTTTTATTAAGGATTTCTTGAACTCGCTTCCTATCACCACCGTAAAAGTTGTCGCCGATAATTTCCTTTTGGAATATCCATCCATTCTTTTCCATTCTTGTGAATTTTTCCTTAGAGACGAAAATCATATCTACCCCATTCTTTTCATTGAGACGCATTGCTCTTGTACTTATTCTTGGAACAAACGTTATGCCTTTTACAATATCGCAAGTGGCAGCTACAATAGTATCTTTACCTGCTCCTGAACATGAGTGGACAACATAAATGTCTGCAAACATCGGTGAAACAAACAAAACAATCGCTAATGCTGAACTCAACATTTTTTTCATAATTTTTCCTCTATTTTATTTTTTGCTCACATCACAGTACAGGTTGTCAAGTTTCACTATACATCTTCGCCTTTGTATCCTCTGATTTAGTATCTCTTGTTCATATATTCAACTCTTTTGCAAATAGAAGTTTCCTCTGGCTTTCTTTGGGACATTGTCCCTTTGTAGAAGAGTTCTTTTCGGTGTCACTTTTAATCGTCCAAGAAAAATATACAATCTTGATTTTAGAAGTTTTTTCTAGTATATTACATTTGAAACAGAAAAAAGCATCTGTTTCAAACGTATTCTCTTCACGGATACCCCAGCGAACGCTGGGGTATTGCATTTCCCTGTAGGCATTTGTCTCTTTATCTCAAGAACTGTTTTT
>JAISDY010000059.1 GCA_031264425.1 Endomicrobium sp.
TATGCTACTCCCATACCTATTAACTGTATTAAATAATAAAATGTAAATTCTATTCCAAGATTTTGTTGATAAATCTTTCTAAAAACTTCAAGAAAAGGCGTAAGAGGTATTACTTGCACGGCTGTCTTTATAACTTTCGGCATTTGATCTAAAGGCCAAGTATATCCTGAAAGTAAAAAAGCCGGAGCAGAAATAAGCAAACAACCTTTTAATGTGTTCATTCTCGTTTCTAATAGAGAAGCTAAAAAAAAGCCTAAAGAAATTGAAGCAAAAGAAAAACATAAACTTAAACCCATAGCCGCAAGTTTTGAATATACTATAGGTATGCGAAAAATAGGAAATATAATAAAATACAAAAATGCAAAATGTAAAAAAGCAAACAAACAGTAAACAATCATTTTACCAGCCAAAGCTTTAAATAAACTCTTATGAGACACTCTAAGCATTAACATTATTGTTCTTAAGTCAAACTCGGAAGATATTGTTAAAGCTCCGACAAGTATTAAAAGTTGATGAAGCACAGATAGCCAAATTCCCGGAGTTAAGTAAAAATTATAATTTAACGAAGGGTTGAATAGCTTTGTTTGATTTATTTGCACAGGCTGCACCAAATCAAGAGCTTGTTTTGGATGCACGCCTTTCTTTGTAAGCGTCTTATATTTAACACCCGCACCAATTGTTGAAAGAATAGTCGTCGCGTCTAAATCCGTCATATTTCCCATTATATAGTTTGACGCGTTTATAAAAACCGTTACGCTTGTAGGCTTTTGCCTTTTAATATTTCTTTGGGTATATTTAGGAATGTACAAACCCAAAACCGCTTTTTGACTGTTAAACAAATCGTGCAAGTCGTTTACGTTTGAAAGCCTATAGTTTAATTGCATGTCGGGGGATGCGTTAAAATATCTTACAATATTGCGCGATATTTTTGTGTTATCATTATCTATCACGGCAATTGGAAGTTTTGTCAGCGTCCCAGACATATATATTCCGCCAAGAAGCAAAATATCCAATATGGGAAAAACAAGCAGGGCAAAAAGGAAAAGCCTGCTTTTAGAAATGTACTTCAATTCCCGCATAATAATATTTAAAATTTTTTTCATTTTAAAACAGCGGTCATTCCGGGTCTTAAGTTTTCTATCGCATCTTTGCTTTTTAGTCTAACTTCAAAAGTTTTTAAATCATAATTACCTTGTTGAGCGGTAGGTTTCCAAGAAGCAAAAGTTCCCAATGCAGAGATATATGTTACTTCCATATCAGACGTTTTGTTTAAAGCGGGAAAGCAAATTTTATAAAGATCGCCTTTATGTATATTTTTTAAATCATCTTCGCGTATATTAAACACTGTCCAAACATCGTTTGGATTAAAAATCGTAAATATCGGGTATCCGGTTGACACAAGCTCGCCTGAATTTGAAATGATTTGAACTATTTCCCCGTCTATATGGGAAGTAATGGTAAGTTCAGAATAGTACGCCATAACTTCGTCCCTTTGCCCTTTTACAGCTTGAATTTTTTGCTGCGCCGCTTTATATTTATATTCAATTTCGTCATACTGCTGCTTTGATATTACATTATTATTGTATAGATTTTGCATTCTAGCGTAAGTATTCTTTGCCAATACAAATTGATCGTCCGCTTCTTTCATAGCGGCATTTACCGTTTTAAGTTTAGCGTCAAGCTCTTTGCCTTCAAGCCTTCCAAGAACCTGCCCTTTTTTAACTGTTTCTCCTTCGCTTACAAAAATCTCGGCAATTCTCCCGGGAACTTTTACGCCTACATCTATCTCGGAAGCGTCTATTTCGCCAACCATAACTTTTTTATTTCCCGAACACGCAAATAATATTGCCGTCAACGCTATCCACAGCGTAACAGTAAAAAACTTTTTGGTAAATATCATTGCGAGAACTCCTCTTCTTGCAGAATTGAACAAATATTCAACAAATTAGCGTAAGCGCTATTATAGTCAAAAATAGCTTTCGCTTGGTCCACTTTTATCTTTGTAAAGGCAAATTCCGCATCTAAAACTTCTAGAGAAGTGGCAAGACCTTCCTCAAAAGACGTCTGATAAAGTTTTAAATTTTCTTTGGCAAGTTCTTCGCTGCTTTGCAAAGCTTCATAATCATTCTTTGCAGCCTCGCATTTATGGTAAAAGTTTTTAACTCCTGTTCGGACAATATTTTTTACGTCTAAGCTCTAAGAATCTATTGCATTGATTTGGGCTTTTACGGCTTTAATCTCGTTAATGTCAGAAGCTCCGCCAAAAATGTTCAAAGAAGCGGTAGCCCCGACAGTCCATTTAGGTTCAACAATAGACAAGTCATTCTGAAGTATTTGGTACTCTCCCATTAAAGAAATATTTGGGAGAAGATTCCCGACTGATACTTTATGCTTTTGTTTTAACATTTGCTTTCTGCTGTCCAAAAGTTTAAGGGAACCGTTGTTTGCCTCAGCCTTTGACTCGTAATAATCTACGCTTTTTAAAGTTTGAAGCATTTCCATATCGGAAGACAAAACCATATCTTTTATATCGCGTCCTATATTGTTGCTTAACAAAATTGATATTAAATCTTTATCCGCCAAAGTTTGTTTGTAATCTCTTTGAGCTTCGGAAAGAGAAACCTCTGCTCTCAAATAATTTGCTTTTGATATTACGCCGCTTGAGTAAAGTTTTTTTGCATTATCAACATGTCTTTGTATATCTTCAAGGTACTCTTTTCGTATTTGCACAACCTGCTCAATAAACTTTACTCTATAGTAATCTTCTATTATGGAAGATATAACGGAATTCTTTGTCAATTGAAGATTGATTTCGGCAACTTCTTTTTCCAGCTTTTTTACCGAAGCATTTGCAGAAACTTTAAACCCTGTAAATACAGGCTGGATAAATGTAGCCATTACCCTGACAAAAGTATCGTTTAAAACTTTTTTCTCAAAAGACGGTATGTTTTTATCAAGCGCTTGTTGCAATGAATCGGGAGTTTGACCACCCAAGAGTCTATAGGTGGCTACATCCGCAGAAATTATCACCGTACGTATATCGTTGAAATTCAAATTAATCGGCTTATCTATTTTATTTGCTAATCCAACAACGTCTATTCTTGGCAAATATCTGCCCTTAGCGGCGGATGCATTATGAGAACAACTTTCAAGCACTTGGTTGACAGCTTTTATGCCGGGATTGTTATTTATACCTATAGATATTGCTTCTTTCAAAGTTAAAGAATTGTTTTGAGCATGAACTACAACATTTATAAAAAATGAAACAAAAGTAAATAAAACTATTTGTTTTTTCATCGTGATTTAAGGTACAAAATATTCAGAAAACTTGTCAACGAATATATTTACAGCAAATCAAGAGATATTCTCATGTATCAAATTTTTCTTTTTTCATTATTATCACAAATATTCTAAAAATACTATTATATTAGCATTACTGTAAATGAAATTTTATAAAAGGAGAGGTAAAGATGAAAAAAGTAGATTGTTAAGATTAGAACTTTTTTAGCGTTATGAGGTTGCAGGTAAAAGAAATATCTAGCCACTGTTTTCTTTTTTAATCTTATCAAAAATATCTCTGAAAAACTTTTCTCCAACGACTCTATTTAAAGAGCCGGAGCAACAATTCTTCTATTATAAAAATTGACAATAAAACTAAAAAATTTTATATTAGTCTAACATTTGGAACTATGAGGGTTAAATGGCAAAGTTTAAGAAAAGAGAACCTCTTAACAATTTAAGCGCGTCGCTTGAAAACTATCTTGAAACAATTGCTATGCTCAAAAGAGAGAAAAAGTACACAAGAATAGGAGACATAGCAAAATCTTTAAAGGTTAAAAGCTCCAGCGTTAATACTGCTATAAAATTTTTAGCTGAAAATAATCTTGTAATTCATGAAAAATACGGGTACGTAGACTTAACATGTCAAGGAGAAACTCTTGCATTAGAAGTACAAAAAAAACATGACATCTTATATGATTTTCTAAATGAATTATTATTTGTAAACGATAAAGTTGCAGATCAAGAAGCCTGCGATATAGAGCATTCTATAGGACTTGAAACCGTACATAAAATAGAAAGATTGCATTTACTTCTAAAAAGATATTTCCTTAAAAATGAAGAAGATATATTAAATTTAAAGAATTACTTGGAAGAATGGAATAAGTAAGGTTAAAAATATCTTTGTCGGTTGTATTTCAATATTATTTTAGTTTAAACTAAAATTTTTATATAAAACTAAAAGAGGATGTATGAATTTTATTAAATCAATAACAAAACAAATTTACGAGTACTTACATAAACATTGGGTTAAAGCTCATTTTCAAAAGTTTAAATCTTTTAATAAGTGTCTATCTTATAATGGCATGGTCAAACTGAGCGATGTTGTCCCTGGAGCTTATAAATTTTCTGCCACTTATTGCGATGATAAGCTTGCTCGCAGACTGCTTGAAATGGGGTTTGTCCCAAATGAAGAAGTAGTTGTAATAGAAAAAAGAGGTCGCAAAGGTAGTGTGATGGTAAAGGTCAAAGGTTCAAAAATAGCTTTAAATCACAGAGTTGCTGACAAAATACTCTTGAAAAGGAAATAATATGGCAACCGCAAAACTTATCCAAGTTGCTATAGCCGGCAATCCAAATATAGGAAAGTCCACAATTTTTAACGATTTAACCGGATCTAGTCAAGATGTTGGGAATTATCCGGGCGTAACTGTTGAAAAAAAAGAAGGTTTGAGAAAATACAAAGATATTGAAATAAACTTTATTGATTTGCCGGGTGTTTACAGCCTTTCAGCATTTTCTGAAGATGAAGTTGTTGCAAGAAACTTTCTGATTGAAAATAAACCAGATGTTATAATAAATGTGGTAGATGCATCAAATATGGAACGCAATCTATATTTGTTTACTAAAATAACGGAATTAAATATTCCTATAATTGTAGTTTTAAACATGTCTGACATTTTAAAATCTCAAGGAAAAATTGCGGATACAAAAGAGATGGAAGCTCTGCTAGGCGTTCCCGTATTTAATACCGTCGCAAACAAATCAATAGGAATAGACAAAATTTTAGATTGCTTAGTCAGCTATTCTAAAAACGGCAAATTTAAAAATCAGACAAGAGCTAAGGTTGATTATGGCGAAGATATTAAAACAGAAATAGACAAACTTGACGTCCTTGTTTTAAAAAGTAAAGACTTATCAAAATTTCCTTCATGCTGGCTTTCCATAAAACTTCTGGATAACGACCCATTAGCTTTGCAGATTGTTTCCAAAGCAGACAACGGAACTGATATTTTAAAACAATTGAAACAAAGCCAAGCGCATCTAAAAGAGCATTTTGGAAAAAAACTAGAAACTGAGCTTACAAACAGACGCTACGGGTTTGCAAATTCCGTAGTAAAAACAGTCATTAAAAAAGTATATACTCAAAAAGTGGATATAAGCGAGATTATAGATACGTTTGCTTTAAATAAATATTTAGGTATCCCTATTTTTGCTTTGGTTATGTATATAATTTTTAAATTTACGTTTTCTTTTTCAATCCCGTTTGTAAAAATCTTTGGATTATTTTTCAATAAACTTGGGCAACTCGCAGCGGCGATAATTCCTCAAGGTCCTATAGAATCTCTAATTGTTGACGGAATTATTGGCGGTGTCGGCGGAGTGTTCGGATTTTTCCCTCTTGTACTATTTATGTTTCTTGCTATTGCTTTTTTTGAAGATTCAGGCTATATGGCAAGGGCGGCTTTTGTAATGGATAAAATTATGAGCAAGTTTGGACTTCATGGAAAGTCTTTCCTACCTTTAATGCTTTCCACGAACGGTTGCGCTGTTCCCGGGATACTAGCCACAAGAACGCTGGACTCAAAAAGAGACAGGCTTATAACAATGTTTGTGGTTCCTTTTATGGTATGCGGGGCAAAACTTCCTGTCTTTGCTTTAATTATCGGAGCATTCTTTTCTGTAAAATATCAAACTGGAATAATGTTTATGATGTACCTATTAAGCGTAGCTATTGCGCTTAGCGTGGCGAAACTCTTAAGCAAAACTATTCTAAAAGGAGAAATCTCCCACTTTGTTATGGAACTCCCTCCGTACCATCTTCCCACTTTGAAAGGATTGTTCCTAAAAATGTGGGAAAGGGGCTGGTTGTATGTCCGTAAAGCGGGAACAGTAATACTCTTCATATCCATACTTGTATGGTTTGTATTTGAATACCCTAAAGCTCCGGTAAATGAAACCCTGTCTCAGAGCGAGCAAGCCGCAGTACAGCTTAAACATAGTTTTGCCGGAAGGATTGGGAAATGCCTTGAACCTGTATTCAAACCAATAGGCATGGACGGAAACAGAGCAATAGCTTTATTAGCAGGCTTAGCAGCCAAAGAAGTTATAGTAAGCACGCTTGGGACAATTTACGCTATAGGAGATAATAACAATCATCAGCCTCTAAGAGAAAAAATAGCCTCTGACAAAGACTGGTCTCCCCTTAAAGGGATAACTTTTCTTATTTTTTGTTTAATATACCTACCCTGCATCATTTCAGTTTCCGTGTTCTTTAAAGAAACAGGGTCAAGTTTGAAGTGGCTTTCGCTGCTTGTTATAGGCAACACTATTTTCGCTTGGATAGCGTCTTTCATTGTATTTCAATTAGGAACATTTTTAAATCTTGGCGTATAGAAACAAAGGGGG
>JAISDY010000027.1 GCA_031264425.1 Endomicrobium sp.
AATGTCAATCACAGCAGGGCAAAGCGCTGTGTTTTATAAAGACAATATTGTTCTTGGCGGCGGAATTATTTAGATACTTTTAATTTATCATAAATCTATTAAATTATTTTTTATACAAATCCTCTCTATAAAAAAATACTAAAATAACATACCGGCTTACTACGCCATCCCAAAGAGTTACTTTTTTAGAATACCTTCTCACACGACAACATTAAATTCAGTTACATAAAAAGCGTTCTTTTTAGCCAATTCAAAAAAGGTTCCTCTTTTTGAGTTTTTTCACTCTCAAAATCCTTCCTTTTTCCTCTACCCGATAAACTCAGTAAAACTAAACAATTCACTTTTTTTAAAAAAAAATTCAACAAATTTTTCAATACTAATTATTAAAATGTCAGATAAGCTAGCTTGTAGTATATTTTAAATTATTAAGGAGAGTTAAAATGTTAAAATTAGTATCAGTAGTACTCATGTTTTTTGTAACAGTCCAATGCTGGGCAGCTCCATGGGATGGTTCTATAACAGCGAACAATGTTTGGAATCCCGAAGGAAGAACGATAAATGATGAGATACAAGAACAAGCGATACTAGCAGGAACAGTAGCAAGAATGGAAGCAGAAGCAGACGTAAGAATAATGAGACTCCCACAAAGACGACAAATAGCAGTAATAAGGAACAGAGTAAACGCAGCAGAAGCACAAATAATGGCACAAAACTTTCAAACAATAAGGACAAAGCCCCAGAACAAAGACTAGCTGAAATGATGCCAAGAACACAAGCATTAAGAGCCAGAATAGCAAGACTGGAACTAGAAAGAACCCCAGAGTGGAGAGCAGAGCGAGAAAGAGTAGTAAGAGCAGAACAAGAAAGACAAATAGCGGTAGGGCTAGAGTTCCAAGCAAGAGAAAGGCATGCAGCACGAATGATGGAAGAAGTAGAACGTTTGAGAGATGGCTGGAATACTGGCTGCTCTGTTATGTAAACAAATTTAGTTAGCAAGAAAAGAAAGATATTCAATAAATTCCGGATAGGATATTATATTGAACTACAAGCTCAAGCTGATAGTACAGCTTGAGTTTGCAGATTTTGAATGATTTTTTACAAAAATATATTACTTCATAAAACGTTTCTAAATATCTCTATCCCAAATGAAGAAGATTGCACAAGTAAATTAAAATTACAAGCCCACAAAAAACGTAACGCCCAATTGGTATAAGCCACTTATTAACCATAACAGATCGCCCGCTTTGAATTTCTTTTATAATTCTCTTTGAAGGCAAAATCCAAAATACAAAAATACCCGTTATAAGAGCGCAAAAAGGAACTAAATGTATTTGCAAAATATCCATAAGACCATCTATATGTCCATCTGCAAGTATGCTAAAAAATGCGGTTATAATTATAGAAATTAAAACTGATAGCTTTCTGGATATTTTTAATTTGCTTTGAATAGACTCTATTATTACCTCTAATATGCTTATGAGCGATGTTATGGCTGCAAATAAAACAGCTATAAAGAAGATTATCATGCAAATTTGCCCTAATGGTATTGTCTTAAAAATGTCAGGTATTGTAATAAACATTAACGAATGTCCAGAATTTAAATCTTTACCAAAAGAAAATATTGCAGGAATAATTATTAAAGACGCTAAAATTGAAGCGAGAACGCTTAAAATAGCAACATTTTTTGCAGAATAAATAATATCTTCGCTTTTTCTCGCATAAGAACCATATACTATAAGAATAGAGCCTAAAATAGAAAGAGAATAGAAGCTCTGACCTAACGCCAAAATCCATGTTCTGGCATTTAAAAGCATATGCCATTTTGGAACGAAAAGAAATTCATAGCCATTTATAGATCCCGGAAGAAAAGCAACTCTTACAACCAATAGACAAAATAATATGAAGAAAGCAGGCATCATAAGTTTGTTTAATTTCTCTATACCTTTTTCAACGCCGCCTAGTATTGACAACCCGGTCATTGCAAGAGTTAAACCAACCCAGAAACCTATTCCTTTGCCTGAAATCAAATTAAAATATGAAACACTGTTTGTACTAAAAAATGCAGAACCGGTTATTGAACCAAATAAAAAGCGAACAACCCAAGCAACCACCACGCTGTATCCTAAACCAATAACAAAAATTACTATAACAGGTATCCAACCTATAACTTCCCCTGCTTTGTTGTGTCCGCCGCTAAGCCTCAAAGCTTTAGTAAAAGCGCCTATAGGTCCTTTTCCTGTAAGTCTTCCAAAAGTTATTTCACCTATAACTGCAATTAAACCCAAGACAAAAACGCAAATAATATACGGTATCATGAAAGCTGCACCGCCAAGCTCGCCAACCCTATATGGAAATAGCCATATATTCCCCATTCCTATGGCAGAACCTGCGGCGGCGAAAATAAAACCCCATCTTGATGAAAAAAGGTCTTTTGAAGAGTCGGACATTATCATCCCTTTTAGAAATAATTATCGTTCACAAGAATAAGCAAACTTGTACTAAGTAATTTCACATAGTACAAGTTGACTTTATAATATTTATACTCAAAGCTAGTTTATAGCCGCCGTACCTGTTTCTTTAGTACACACTCTCATAACGCTTCGCAAATCATAACTGAATATCTGCCGTCACCGGGATTGCCGGTAAAAGCCGCTTCTTGTATAGCTTTTATAGTCTTTTGCTCCCATTCTTCGGAAGACACTATAATTTCAAATTTAATTTTTGGAAGCATAGTAATACTCACTTCCATACCGCGGACAAGCTCTTGATAGCCTTTCTGTTTGCCACAACCCATAACCTGTGAAACGGTAACGCCGTTGACTTCTATTTTAGCAAGAGCTTCCTTTATATCTTCTAATTTTTCTTCTCTGACTATGGCTTCAATTTTTATCATAAAGTTTCCTCCGCATATTATAACATATACTAATCCAATCCTGTAAACGACGGATACGCACTTTCACCGTGCTCGGATATATCTAAACCTACCAATTCTTCTTTTCTTTCAACTCTTAAAGGCATTAGCATTTTAACAGTCTTCGCACAAAGAAGAGTACCTAAAACAACAATTACAAAAGTTACAAGGATACCTTCAACCTGAGCAAAAAACTGCACAAATTCACCGTAAATAAGACCCGGTCTGCCGCCATTAATTGACGGATTTACAAAAACGCCTGTAAGCGGTCCGCCCCAAATACCGCCTATGCCATGGCATCCAAAAGCATCTAAAGCGTCATCAATTTTAAATACTTTTTTAATAAGAGTTATGCCACAGTAGCAAACAGGACTTACTGTCAATCCTATTATCAAAGCCGCCCATACGTCAACAAATCCGGCTGCCGGCGTAATTCCAACCAATCCCGCTATAACGCCGGTGCATGCGCCTATAAGTGTGGACTTGCCAGTTTTAAGTATATCTAACAAAATCCAAATTAACATTCCTGCTGAAGAAGCTACG
>JAISDY010000034.1 GCA_031264425.1 Endomicrobium sp.
CCTTCGTCCCCATTGCAAATCATATATTTTTTTGAGCCTTCTTGTTTCCTAGTTATATCCCACTTTTTCCCGGTTAAAAAGCCCGCACCGCCACGCCCTCTCAAGCCTGATTCCAAAACAATATCGCAAACTTCTTTATCCGTCATTTCTGTACAAGCTTTTTTTGCCGCCATATATCCGCCGCCTGCTATATACTCTCTAATATTTTCAGGATCTATAACACCGCATTGTTTAAGAACCATCCTATACTGTTTTTGATAGAAGGGAATTTCCTCCTGTCCTTTGCATACTTTATCTCCACTGTGATAACAAAGTCTTTCTATAAGTTCATCGTTTTTAACACTTTTCTCTAAAATTTCTTTTGCGTCATCAGCCTTAACTTTAGTGTAAAGTATGCCCGCCGGCAGAATGTTTATCAAAGGTCCATTTTGGCAAAACCCTTGACACCCGCTCTTAGACAAAAAGTCTCCTTTATTTTCTTCCTTCAGCTCAATGTGAGCTTCTATTCCAAGTTCATTGGCAGCACTCGTTAAATTTTCAAACACTTTAAGAGAACCGTTTGCCACACATCCTGTTCCAGCGCAGACAATGACTCTTTTTGCTATATTTTTTCTTGAAGACAAAAATTCTTGAGTTATCTTTTCTAAATCAATCGTCATCTTGCCTCCACCATCTCGTCTATAAGAGCCGCGATTTTTTCAGAGGTCATCTGACCATAGACATTATCATTTATAACTACCACCGGAGCAAGCCCACAAGCTCCAAGACATGCAACAATTTCAATTGTAAAAAGCATGTCTTTTGTGGTATGCTCATTTTCCTTTAAACCCAACTTCTTTTTTAGAGCGTCTATAATAAGTGTGGATTTCTTTACGTGACAAGCTGTTCCGTCACAAATCTTTATGATATTTTTTCCTTTTGGATTTAAAGCAAAATGAGCGTAAAATGTAGCAACTCCGTAAACTATCGCAGGGGACATATTAAGAGATGAGGATATAAAAGACATGACTTCTTCAGGAAGATATCTATACTTTTCCTGAACGGATTGAAGGATAGGTATAAGTTTTGACTTGTCAAAATTATTCTCTTCCAGAATACGGCAAACTGATTCAAACTTATCGTAATTTGACGCCATTTGCTCCGCCCCTTAGAGTGTCTAATGTGTTAGTTTTAGCTATTGTAGTAAAGCAAAGCTCCTTTATTAAGCGTGTAACAATTTGATTTTTATAAAAAAAACTTTTATTTTTTCAACAATTCTTTTGAAAATCTCTACTATTTTTTTTAACTTAAAATTGCTTCTAATAATGTGGGATTTGCGGTATATTGTAGATAAGTTATCGCTTATATCAATATATTTAGTTTCATTTTGTCTTGCGGATTTATAAGGATCTTCAAGGACAGTTTCTTTAACCGAGGAAGCGCCACTTTTGTTGTCTGCGGCAAAAACAAAAAAATTACCACAAAAAACAATTGTTAAAAATAACAAGATAAAATTTTTATCCATTCTCATTTTGTTTTGATAAAAGATACTTAAGTATTATAGGCGTTATAAAAGTAGTTAGCATTATAACGGCTACTAAAGCGCTGTATTCGTTTGATCCAAAAACATTATTTTTAAAACCTATCCCCGCAAATATCAACCCTACTTCTCCGCGTGGAACCATAGAAACGCCTATCAAAAATTTATTTATGCCTTTCTTTAGAACTACAAAACCTGCAACGGTTTTACCTATAAAAGCTACTGCAAAAAGCACTGCAACCAAGATTAATATTTCTCTATTAGCAGCCACAAAAGGATTAAATGCGCTTATATCAACATTAGTTCCCATCAAAACAAAAAACACTGGAACAAAAAAAGCATACACGGGTTTTATGTCTCTTCTAATCTCTTCGGATTGATTAGTCGTTGAAAGCACAAGCCCAGCGACGAAAGCTCCGACTATTGAAGCAAGTCCAACTTTTGTTGCAAATGCCGAAACAACAAAACAAAAAGCTATTCCCATAACAAATATTATATGTTCTTGTTTCATTTTTGAAACAAATTTAAATAATGTTGGAGCTATAAGAATTCCTGCGACTACAGACAACACTAAAAATAATACGGCAGTTCCACTTATTGAAGCTACCGTTCCAAAAGTAACTGCTCCACCCTGAACAAGTTTTAACACTACAGCCAAAATTGCAAGACCTATAACGTCGTCAATAACAGCGGCTCCAAGAACAATTTTTGCCTCTTTAGTCTCAAGTTTTTTTAAATCCATAAACACTCTGGCTGTAATACCAACCGACGTAGCCGTAAGAACAGCACCGGCAAAAATTGCCTGAGTGCTTGAAAGTCCAAAATGCAAAAAGACAAAATATCCAAAGAAATAAGGAACAATCACTCCAACAAAAGCTACAGCCGTAGCCCAGCCGCCAGCTTTTAAAAACTCTTTTATGTCTGTTGAAAGACCGACTTCAAAAAGGAGAATAACAGCACCCAGTTCGGATATGCTTGTCAAAACAGGAGTTTCATGAACAAGACCCAATATGCTAGGACCTATAAGAACTCCTGCTAAAAGCTCGCCTATTATTGCACTTTGC
>JAISDY010000045.1 GCA_031264425.1 Endomicrobium sp.
TATTTATTATAATAATGCTTAATATTGGTTTATTTCCTCTTATTCTTGAATAAATTTGTTTTTGTTTATGTAAAAACAAAATTTATAATTTTCACTTCAGGGAGACTATGTATGAAAAGCGAACTTGTATATTCTTTTGATTTGGGATCTGGGAGTATAGGCTTATGCGTAAGAAAAGGTAAAGATGTTCTGCTTTTAGATTCTTTGCTTATTGATAATGAATTCGCATCAGTTAAACAAGTAGCACTTCGCAGAAGACAAATTCGTACAAGAATTGCTCACAAAGAAAGAGAAAAGTGGTGGAATAAACAGGCAAGAGCCGCAGGAATTGAAGTGTTGTCAACTGCTCAGCCGACAAAGAAAAATCCAGATTTAAAGCCTGATAAAAGAATGCTTATAGAATTTCTCCCAGAAAATTCTACAGATAAAACAATCTACTCCTCTCACTTATTGAGAATTGCTCTTTTACAAGGTGCTAAACTAGAGGGTGGCAAGTATATAAGGCTATAAGGTCGGCTATGCAACGTAGAGGTTACGATGACAATGTACCTTGGAAGAAAACCGCTGATTCAAAAAAAGATAATGACGAAAAGGAAAATAAGAAATCCTCAGATACATATGTTGAAAAATTAGAAAGCATTTTTGGTGATAAACAAGACTTTTATTATCCATGCTATTACGAAGCGTACAAACAAGGCATTTGGGATCCGCAAATACCCTATGATTTAAGCAAACGTTTGTCTGCAAATCCAAGCCCTGCAAGAAACAAAGATATCAACCTTCCTGAAGACAAATGTTTCCCATCGAGATCTCTTGTGAAGGAAGAGCTACGAAATCTTCTTATAAAAGCAGCCGATCTTTTTCCCAAACTAAAAGGAAAAGAAAATTACATTCTCTATGGTCCGGCAGAGAAGTCTTATGCCTCTTATTATAATGACGATAAATATGCTAGTCATAGAGGTACTGCTTGGGATTGGCAAGGGCTTTTGGGACAAAAAATTCCAAGGTTTGATAATAGAATAATTTCTAAGTGCCGTTTAATTCCCCGTTTTAATGTTTGTAAAGCGAATAAGCCAATAAACAAAGAGATATCTTTTTTACTTGCTTTAAAAAACATGAGATATTCCAAAAGCAATATAACTATACAGTTAACCACAGAACAAATAAATGATATTTTTAAAGTTTATATAAAATATAGAGAATCCGAAAAAGCAAAGGTGAAAACAAATAAAAACGGTAATCCTTTCACAAAAACATTCTGGAAAAATTATGTAAATAATTTAGGTGGCAACGTAAACACAGGTCAGCAAGAAATATCAAAACCAAAAGATAGTGGTAGAAGTAGTTTTTGCAAGCCTATATTAAATACATTACGTAGTTTAATTCTATCGGGAAAAAATCCTCACGATTACTATGAAGAACTTGTCGTTTTTAATAAAAATACTGATATTAACAAAGGGTTAATAAAAGAAGACTACAAATTTTTATTGGATATGCCTAATGATTGGAATTCCATAAGCATACAAGATACAAGAGAAGATAATAAAAATTTGTCTCATGTGAAAGCCAAAGAAAAAATTCATAAAATAATTGCTGGAATAAATAACAGAATAGTACGGCACAGACTAGAAACGCTTCTCCATCGTTTAGAAAAACTAAAGAAGAAATATGGTATTCCAGATAGGATTGTATTTGAAATAGCAAGGGAAGACTTTATTGGAGAAGAAAAAAAATATATAAGTACTCAGAATAAAAACAAAAAAAATAATGAAAATATTATAAATAAATTAAAATATGCAGGCATGAGAATTTCAAATACAAATATTCTAAAGGCAAAATTACATGAAGAGCAAAAAGGGTCTGATATCTACGATACTTCCAACAAAAGAAAATTAGATTTTACAAATTTAGAATCTTATGAAATTGAACATATTGTACCAAGAGCATACGGCGGTTCTGACTCTTATGTGAATTTTATTTTGACAAAGAAAGAATTAAACAAAGATAAAGGGAATTTAACACCTTTCGAATGGTTTCATAGAAATCGTCCTGATGATTGGGAAGCATATCTAAAAAATGTTTCCGATTTTGCAAAGCATGAAAATGTCAAAAAGATAGAGTTGTTGACTTCAGATAAAGCTGCCGAACTTGAAAAGAGAAAAACTGACTTACAAGCAACTTCTTATTTGGAAAAATTAGCTCAAACAATAGCAGGTTTATATTTTGGCTTTGGTATAAATACAAAAGATGACACACGAAAAATACAATTTTTTACTGGCGGTGAAACCGCTAATGTTAGAAGTAATCTGGATTTAAATGAAACGTTGTACCAAACAAAAGAAGATTTTAAAGAAGCAGAAAAGAATGGATTAAGTGAGAAAAATAGGAAAAATAAAAAACATCACGCATTAGATGCTCTTGTTTTAAGTATGCTGCCTGAAATAAAAACAGATAAAAGAAGGATTGAAAAAAAACCTGAATATTTTGATAAAGAGTATGTTCGCAAAAAGCTAGAAAACGTTATTCCAAGAACTATAAAGCAACTAACACCTAAATTAAGAGAAACTACTTATGCTTTAAGATGTAGGATAGAAGAAGGTGAAAAGTGTTATTATTTTGTATCGCGTTTTGATTCATCTATAGATAATTTTAAATTTCTTGATGGCAAAAAGGAAAATGATAAATGCGCAAGAAAAAATGTTGAGAAAATTTTTGATTTAAAAATAAAAACAGATTTTGAGAAAGAACTTAATAAAGAAAATCTGACTCAAGAAAAATGGAAAAACTTTTTACAAAAATATACTAACAACTATAAAGAAATAAAAAAAGTCTCAATGATTGATTCTTGTCATTTTAAAGAATCTGAAATTTTTAACGATGGAACAATAAAAGAAATAATAGGGGAGTATGGTCAGAAAGGAGTAATAAAAGGACAATGGATAAAAGGCAAAGAAGGTCATAATGGTCAAATTCTTTATAAAGATAATAAAAAATGGAAAGTAATTCCAGTTTATGTTTTTGAATCTGTATATAAAAAACGTAAAGAACACGAAGATAAATATGGCGATATAAGATTCTTTAAATCAGGAGATATAGTTAAGCTAAAAAGAGATTATGAAGATATAAAGGCTGGAGTTTATAAATTGAGAACAATAAAGAAATCTGGAGACTGTAAAATTGAAGATATGAATAATCAAAAAGAGATTAATAAAAAGATATCTATATTTTTGGATCAATGTGGTATGGAAACAGATAAACAAATGGATTAAATCCTACAATATGAGCTACCATATAATACACATTCTAAATCACGCGAGTAGGCTTTTTGTTGATAGAGGTTGTCTCGTATGCGATAGTATAAATAATCCTCAAAGACGAGCTCCTCTTGATGACATTCTTGCTGTCATTGTAGCAGCAAGAGGTGTTAGTTTCTCAGGCGAATGTTTATCAGCATTGCTAATGCGTAATAGCATTGTATTACATTGCGACCACAATTATAAACCGATAGGTAAAACTGTTGGACTTCACAGAGTCGTCCATAACGAAATTATGGATATGCAAATCCTTCAAGATATTTCTTTTTGTAAGAAATTGTGTGGAAGCTTAATTACTGCAAAAATAAAAAACCAAGCTGAAGTCTTAGATTATATATCAGCTAAACATAAATTATGGAGTTACATAAATACTGGCAATTTGGACGAAGGGAATGCAGCGCGGCACTATTGGAAATATTTTTTTAAACAATTTGGAAGACGTTCTCCCGGAAGCAGGATAACAAAGGGTGCGGAAGATCCAATTAATGGAATGCTAAATTATGGATATTCTGTAATTACCGCTATGTGCCATAGGTTGTTGCTTGCTCATAGATTAAATCCTGCAACAGGAATATACCACAAATATAGATTCCGCTCAGACCCTTTGGTGTATGATGTTATGGAACCTTTACGTCCTTTTTGCGATATTATGCTTTATAGATTTTCTCAGTCAAATGCTTTCAAACAAATTAGCGAATGGGCGAAGTTTGCTGCGAAAGATATAATTTCTTTTAAAATAAATACTTCAGGCTATAAAAATCTTAGTTTTAATCTTGCCTTAGACAGATATGTTAACTCCATTGCAAATTGTTTTAGATCAAAATCTCTAAATAGTCTCTATATTCCTCAAATAGCAGACATAAAGTTTTAAATGAAAAACAAAAACACAAATAGGTATCGTATGGGTTGGCTAATTATTTTATTTGATTTGCCTACAGATACAAAATATGAAAGACATCAAGCAACAAAATTTAGGGATGGTTTATTAGGCTTAGGTTATTTAATGCTTCAGTATTCTGTATATGCAAGATGCGCGGTAACTATAGATAAAAAAGCAGGTTTTATTAACGACATAAAAAGAATTGCTCCAACTACAGGAAACGTACAATGTTATTTTATAACAGATAGACAGTGGGAAGAATGCATCACTATAACAAAAAATAGAGACAAAAGTGATAGACAAATTGAAAAAGAAGACAGAATAAATGAACAACTACAATTCTGGTAATTTTTGTTTGAAATCTACTTTGCGTACTTTTAGGTAGAGGCAACGTAGTTTCAATTTCAGTTAAGGCGGCTATAAAAGATTTAAAATGTTATAAT
>JAISDY010000101.1 GCA_031264425.1 Endomicrobium sp.
TCTATAAAAAAACCGACTAAAGCAAGAAAAGTAGCTATAATAAACCATGATGCTGATTCTGAATTAATAAAATGATACATTCCCCATACGCTGAAAATCGTACAAACTAGATAAATTAAAGTTATTGGTGCGCCGCGTCCTTTAAAAAATTTATCAGCAAACCATCCGCATGAAATACCACCTATAATCCCAAACAAAGGCATGCAGGTTAGCAGTCCGGCGGCTTGAACTTTAGGAATACCCTTCTCTATCATAAATATATGTCCCCAATCCAAAGCAACCAAACGAATAAAGTACACAGATAGGGATGCAAATCCAATGTACCACACAAAAGGGTTTACGAAAACATATTTCTTCAGAATTCCCCAAGTTGAAAGTCCGATCTTTTGTTCTGGTTTCGCGGTATTATCGTTGCGGTAAACCTCCACAGGAGGCAAACCGACAGAAGAAGGTTTGTCTTTTAGAATAAAGAGCATACTAATGCCGTATATTACACCGAGTATGCCAGGGATATAGAAAATTGCCTGCCATGATCCCAAAAATAGAAAGAGAGGGGCTATTCCACCTATTAACGCTATGCCAACTGTTTTAGAAGAACTAAATAACGCCCACTTGGAGGATCTTTCATTTGGCGAAAACCAATAGACTACTCCTTTTGCCGTAGGTGGGAAACCCATAGATTGTAAGCCTCCGTTTAGCCCCCAAAAAAATGTAAGTAAAGGTATTGAAGAAATAAAACCAAAACAAAGACTAATTAGAGAAGATCCGATTAATCCAACCGCCATAAAAGATCTAATATTGCATTTATCAGCAAGGATGCCGCTTATAAATTTGCCTATTCCGTAAGTTATGTACAGTGTTGTGCCAAGGATACCGTAGTCATATTTTGTCATTCCAGTTGCATTCATTAAAGACGGTGCTGCGAATGTCAAATTTTTGCGCGTAAGGTAAAACAGCACATAACCTATATACATTCCGAGAAACATTCTAATGCGCCACAATTTATACTGCTTTGCAATCTGTTCTTGCCCTACAATAGGCTTTGCATCTGGTAATGGACCCATCCAGTTTAAAAATTTTGATAACATGAGCTTACTCCTTCTTTTTTATTACAACTAAAAATTTTTAATGAAAAGGAAATGCATAATTTAAAGAGCTTTTGTCACAAATGTCTTATTTTGTCAAGCACCATCTTTGTACTATTTTATAAATATCTTATACTAAACTAAAATTTTGTTCGTAAAATAATTGTGAAAATACGAAAGTTAAAATTAAATATCCACAAAGTTTTTAAGCAGAATCTTGCCGTCTATAGTTAAAATGGATTCTGGATGGAATTGAAAACCATACACATTAAAATCTTTGTGTTTTATTGCCATATTCACATTATCTTTAGTATTAGCGATAGAAATTAAAGGATTTGTTATTGTGTCGCGTTCAACTTCCAAAGAGTGGGTATCTTGTTGCTTGAAATCCTTGAGACATATTTTTAAACAGCTCGCAATTCTCATCAAAAAAGATCTCTAAAACTTTCCCATGCGTAGGATTTTTTGACATGCATATGGATGCGCCAAAAAATTGCGCTATGCATTGATGACCAAGACATACCCCGAGTATCTTTTTTGTTTTATGAAAACGCTTTATTACGTCTAAAGATATGCCAGCATTGGCGGGATTTCCTGGTCCGGGAGATATTATTATTCTATCAAAATTAATATTTTCCAGCTCTTTAATGCTTATTTCATCGTTTTTAAAGACTTTGGGTTCTATTCCCATTTCTATTAGGCTTTGGACTATATTGTAAGTAAAGGAGTCGTAATTATCTATAATATCATACAAGCTCTACTTTTTGTATCCCTCGGACCGAATTTATGCAATAAATGCTTTTGGCTTTGATTAAATCGTCTTTTTTTAAAATTTTCTCTTTACACTTACCCATATCCAAAAGATGTTGACGTAGAATGCCATTTAAAAGCCCGCATTTTATTGGGGGCGTATATAGATCGTGATTAATTGCAAGCAAAATGTTTGTTCTGGTTCCTTCGGTCAACTCGCCCTTTTTATTGAAAAATATTTCATCATAATATTTGTTATAGTTTGTGTTATAGTAAGGTCTGCAAGTTGTTTTATGATATAAGAATTCTTCGCTGTTGTCAACTATGATAGAAGAAATTTTTATTTTGTTTATTTTAGTTTCTTGAACTCTTTTATATTCAATTGATATTTTGCCTACTTTGTCTAAAAGAAGCCTTGCGATTCCGTCATTTGCGGTATTAATTTTAATTTTTTCCTTGTCAAAAGCAAATCCGAAATGTTTAGCTGAATTCCTCATTCTTTCAAGATGTTCTTCCAAAAATAGAACTTTATTATTTTCAATCTTCATTGTTTCAATAATTTTAAAATCAGAGTTTAAAAATTTAGATTTTGTTTTAACTTCCAGCCATTCATCTTGAGCAATTGAATCCCAGACTATGGCTCCTCCCGCTCTGTATCTGAAGTTCTTGTCAAAAATTGATTTTTGAAGAATTCTTATAGGTACGCTGAATTCGTAAATTTCAGGAGTTATGAAGCCTATTGCTCCGCAATATATGCCACGGTTCCCTTTTTCTATTGCATTTATAATGTTCATGGTGCTTATTTTTGGCGCACCTGTCACGGATCCGCAAGGAAATAACGCTTCAAGCATATCAAATAAAGAAATATTGTCTTTTAATCCGCTTCTATCCGCGAAGTCATTTGATGAAGAGTAGGATGTGTTTCAATATCAAAGAGACCAGTTACTTTAATGCTTCCGGGTTTTGCTATTTTACCTAAGTCATTTCTTAATAGATCAACTATCATTATGTTTTCAGCGCGATTTTTTATATCATTCTTAAGGAAATTAATATTTTTAGCATCTTCATCCTCGTTTTTTCCGCGTTTAATAGTGCCTTTCATAGGTTTTGTAATTATATGGTTGTTTTTAACGGCAAAAAACAATTCTGGGGAAAATGATAACAAAGTGTCAAACTTGTTTTTTATAAATGCCGAATAGGGCGTACTTTGCTTTTGCAGTAGGTATTGGTAAAGTTCAAATTCATTCCCGTCAAACTCCACATTGAAGTCAAAGGTGTAGTTGACTTCATAAGTGTTGCCCGCTTCTATCTCGTATTTTATTTTTTTATATTTCTTAAGTATTTGTCAAAAGTTATTGTCGGCAAAAGTTTTAATTCAAAAATATTTTTAATTTCACGATCAAAAAGTTTATAATCTTTAAAGATTTCAAAATATAAAAGCGGTAATTTGCTGTTTATATTTTTGCCAAAAAATATGTCTTTAGCTTCATATCGTATATATCCTAGAAGATAATAATTTTGTTTATATTTTTCAATCTTTTTTAGAGCGTGTCAATAAACTCGGGCATGATAAAGGCGTAAATCTTTGCTATTGGGTTTGAGAAAAGAAAGTCGTTGTATATGGGCATCTTAAGCGTAAGTTTAATTTTAAAAGTCTTAGATTTGACAAATATAAATTCAAATACAAAGCCAATGAATTATTTTGTATAATGCTATAATACCAAAAAAATAAGGGAGATGCGAATGAAAACATTTGTTTTAGACACCAATGTTTTACTGCATGATCCGGACTCAATTTTTTCTTTCCAAGATAACAAAGTTGTAATTCCAATGACTGTTGTTGAAGAGTTGGACTCCTTTAAGAAATCTAACGATGAAAGAGGCAGAAGCGCTCGTCTTATTTCAAGAAAACTTGACGCTTTAAGATCAAAAGGAAAACTTTCTGACGGCGTACCTACAAAAAGCGGCGGAGTTATTAAGATTGAAATGAACCGCCATGAAGTTGAGTTGCCCGTTGGCTTTGTGGAGCAAAAATCGGACAACCAGATATTGTCAATTGCTTTAGGTCTTAAACAGAAAGGCGAGAAAGTAATATTTATAACAAAAGACATAAATTTAAGAATTAAGTCTGAAATTTTAAATATAGATACTCAAGATTACGAAAAATCTAAAGTTAAAATTGACGAGTTGTACGCAGGCTGGAGAGAAATACCCGTATCTGCCGGGAAAATTGATCAGTTTTATAAAGATGAAAAATTGGTTTTAAAGCAGGGTTTTTATCCAAACGAATTTATAATACTAAAAGACGAAGCCGGCAGTTCTAAAAGCGCTTTGACTAAATATTCCGGCAGAAAAAAAGCTTTGACGCCAATTTTTCATCAAAACGCAATGCCTTGGGGGCTAAAACCCCTAAATATTGAACAGAAATTTGGGATAGAAGTTCTTTTGTGCAACGATATTAACTTGGTAACGCTTATAGTCCTTCCCGGAGCCGGGAAAACTCTTCTTGCTTTAGCGTGCGGTTTGCAAAAAACTGTGGAAGAAAGATACTTCAGAAAGCTTTATATAGCAAGACCTATAATTCCCATGGGACGCGATATTGGATTTTTGCCCGGCACTAAAGAGGAAAAGCTCGGCGCTTGGATGGGAGCCATAAACGACAATTTTGAATTTTTAATGGATAAAGGACACAATAATGGTTTGAAAGCTGAAGAAAGGATAGATTATCTTTTTGAATCGGGGGTCAGATAGAGGTTGATTCTTTGACATATATAAGGGGACGCTCTCTTCCACAGCACTATATTATTATTGACGATGCTCAGAATTTGACTCCTCACGAGATAAAAACTATAACATCAAGAGCCGGAAACGGCACAAAAATAGTTTTGACTGGCGATCCCTATCAGATTGACAACCCATATCTTGACGCCTCTTCAAACGGTCTTACGTATTTAGTTGAAAGATTTAAAGGATAGGAGATATTCGGTCACGTAACGTTTTCAAAGAGCGAAAGAAGCGCTCTTGCCGCGTTGGCGTCCGAACTGCTTTAATGAATAGCGATATAAATAACTCTTATATAGATATGCATATACACACGTCTTGTTCAGACGGCGTTTTTAGTCCAAAAGAAGCGGTTGAGTATGCTTTAAATATGAAGTTGGCTGCAATAAGCATAACAGACCACGATTCTGTAGATGGTATAGACGAGGCTTTGAATTGCTCTTTACAAAGCGACATTGAGGTTATTCCCGGTATTGAGTTGTCTTCAGAAGTTGAGTCGGAGTCTGGGAAAAGTGAAATACATATATTGGGGTATTACATAGACTATAAGTCGGAATATTTGAAAGAATCACTAGATATTTTTAAGAGAGCAAGATATGATAGGGCTGTAAAAATATTTGAAAGGCTTAAGAAAAATGGCGTTGAACTAAAAAATGCTGACTTTATTAACAATGCTGGCAACAAAGCTATAGGACGGTTACACTTTGCAAAAGCCTTAATTGAAGAGAAATTTGTAAGCAGCGTTCAAGAAGCTTTTCAAAAGTACTTATCAAAAGATAAACCAGCCTATGTTCCCAAGTATTCAATCTCCGTAAAAGAGGCGATAAAACTTGTTCTGGATTCTGGCGGTATCCCGGTTATGGCTCACCCCTATTATGCGCATTACACAGATATTAATTTGTTTAAATCTTTAATTGATTGCGGTCTTATGGGAATAGAGGCTTGGCATATAAAGCATTCTGAAAGCGTCGTAAAGAGATTTACTGATATAGCTAAGAAGTTTAATCTTCTTGTAACGGGCGGCTCTGATTGCCATGGACCATACAAGAAAGAAAGCCCGCTTATGGGAAAGGTAAAAGTTCCTTACTCTGTGTTGATAAGTTTAAAAAAAAACAAGAAAGTTTCTTTACAAAGATTGATTTATGGAATATATAAACAAAACGGTTTTTCTTAATTATTTAAACTGCCCCACTTTAGGTTGGAAGACAAAAAAAGATATGCTTCCAAAACTTTCAGGGCTTAATAATGAGCTTTTAGCTTTAGAAGGAAGAAATATACATAGAGAGGCATTAAAACTATTTCCGGACGCTGTGAGTGGGATGAAACTTAAACTGGAAAATCCTAACGCTTCTTGCAAAGATTTGATCGCGGGCTTAGAAATAAATAAATCTGTTTACGCTATGTCTTTTACTACAGACAGTTTCTATGTAAAACCTGACATATTGAAGAAACTAGAAGATAATTCTTGGCATTTGTTTGAAGTTAAATCAGGAAGCAGATATAAAATTAAATATACAAACAATATTTCTTTTAACGTGATGGGTTTGTCTAAACTCGGCATAAGAATAAGCAAGACAAGCACATTGTATTTATCTAACGACTATCGTATTGGAATGGATTCCTCTAAGCTATTTACCGAAGTTGACTGTTCCGAAAAGGTTGAAATAAAATCTCAGGAGTTTTTAAGCATTGCGGATAAAGCTACTAAAGATTTGCAGTCAGAAATTATGCCGCCGCCTGTCTTAAAAAGGCACTGCAAAAATTGTCCCATATTTGACGTTTGTATGGGGAAAGATGCAAAAAGACATATATTTGATTTGCCGAGACTGTCTATAGTTCAGGTGGATCAGCTGATAGCAATGGGTGCAGACACAATTGATAAGGTTCCGGATGATTTTGAACTCACTGAGAGGCAGAAGATAGTTAAAAATTGCGTTTTGACGGATACAAGGTATGTTTCTAATGATTTAAAGGCTGAGTTGGAAAATATAAAGCAACCTTTTTATTACCTTGATTTTGAGTCCGTGACAACAATAATACCTTTGTATCCAAACATATTTCCTCATACTCAAATTTTAACGCAGTTTTCTTTAGATAAAGCGGACGAATCCGGAAATATTTTGAAGCATTATGAATATATCGCCGACCAAAAAAGGGACTGCCGTAAAGATATTGCCGAAAAGTTAATAGAGTATTTAGATAAAGAAGGAAGCATAATAACTTACGCAAACGCCGAGCGTATAATAATCTCTAAACTGGCTTTGCTTTTTCCTGAATTATCTGAAAAACTTAACAAAATAATTGAAAGAATTGTTGACTTGGAATTGATAATCAGAAAAAATTATTACGACGTAAACTTTCACGGCAGAACATCCATAAAGAAAATTCTTCCTGTTTTAATACCCGACATGAGCTATGATAGTTTGGATATTGGAGAAGGTGGCGATGCCTCGGCAGCGTTCGCATTTATGGCTTTGGGGTTATATGATGAGGTAAAGATAAAAGAAACTAAAGATAATTTACTTAAATATTGCGCTCAAGATACGCTTGCCATGATACGTATCCATCAGTTTTTAATAAATTCTACAAAATGATAAAATACTTGCAATATGTTTATAATTGACGGCGATTAGGGGGGGAAGAGTATGGCAAAAGATGAAAAACTTAAGGCATTAGATTTGGCTCTTTCGCAAATAGAAAAAGATTTTGGTAAAGAAGCGATAATGCGCTTGGGAGAAAAGCATTTAAAAGAAAAAGTTGATTTTATACCAACCGGAGCTCTTCCTCTTGACATAGCTATAGGCATTGGCGGAATTCCCAGAGGAAGAATAATTGAAATTTACGGTCCTGAGTCTTCGGGAAAGACAACTTTAGCTTTATGCATGGTTGCAGAAACCCAAAAACTTGGCGGGATTGCCGCATACATTGACGCCGAACATGCGATGGATCCCGAATACGCTCAAAAATTAGGTGTGGACATAGATAATCTTTTAATATCTCAACCCGATTCGGGCGAACAGGGTTTGGAGATTGCAGATAAGCTCATACGCTCAGGGGCAGTGGATATTATAGTCGTTGATTCAGTAGCGGCTCTTGTGCCTAAAGCGGAAATTGAAGGCGAGATGGGAGATTCTTTTGTAGGTCTTCAGGCAAGGCTGATGAGCCAAGCGTTGAGAAAGCTTACCTCAAACATATCTAAATCAAAAACTTCAATTGTATTTATCAATCAATTGAGACAGAAAATAGGAGTAATGTGGGGAAATCCCGAGACCACTCCCGGCGGGCTTGCGCTTAAATTCTATTCTTCGGTAAGACTTGATATAAGAAGAGTGGAATCAGTTAAAAAAGGCGACGATATTTTAGGAAACAGAGTTAGAGTAAAAGTTGTAAAGAATAAAGTCGCTGCTCCGTTTAAACAGGCTGAATTTGAGATAATGTTTGGGCAGGGCGTAGATAGATTGGGATACCTTATAGATATGGGCGTAAACGACGGAATAATTGAAAAAGCGGGAGCATTTTTTAGTTACAATGGCGAAAGACTAGGTCAAGGCAGAGACAACGTTAAAGTATATTTGTCCAATAGTCCTCAGATTGCGGATGAAATAGAGTCCAAAATAAGAGCAAAAGCTTTTGGCGACGAACAACAGGGTAAAGAGGGAGATAAAAAAGAAGAGCCGGTAAAAGAAAGATCTGCTAGATCTACAAAAAAATAATTTGAGGATGATATGAAAATACTTATTACTGGCGGAGCGGGATTTATAGGGTCAAATATAGCGGACGCTTTGTTAGCTAAAGGACATGACGTTATTGTTTTTGATAATTTATCTTCCGGTAACAAAGAAAATGTAGATAAAAAAGCTAAATTCTATAAAGCGGATATTTATTATAAAAAAGAGGCGGATGAAATATTTAAGAGGGAAAAGCCTCAAATTGTAATACACCATGCCGCTCAAATAGATGTAAGAAAATCTGTAGATGATCCTTTTTTTGATGCGGAAGTTAATATCTTAGGCTCTATAAATATATTAAACGCTTGCGTTGAAAATAAAGTAAAGAAAATTATTTTTGCTTCTTCCGGCGGTTCAGTTTATGGAGAGTGCGAGTCTTCCGCCCCTAAAGAAGACATCAAGATCAATCCATTGTCGCCTTACGCCATAGCAAAGAATTCAGTTGAGAATTACATAAATTTCTATTCTATTGTGCATGGTTTGGATTACACTATTTTAAGATACGGCAATGTGTATGGTCCAAGGCAAGACCCGCACGGAGAAGCTGGCGTGGTTGCTATTTTTGCCGCCAGAATGCTTAAAAATGAAGAAGTTACGGTTTTTGGAGACGGTAAGCAAATGAGAGATTACGTTTATGTCGGAGACGTTGTAAATGCCAATTTAAAATCTTTAACAAAAGGTAAAAATGAAATTATAAACATAGGCACGTCAAAAGCAGTTTCAGTCAACGAACTTATTAAAGTTATGAGTAAAGTGTCAGGATATAAGAAAAAAGCTCAATATAAGCCAAAAAGAGACGGAGAGTTGTTTAAAAGTTTCTTAAATATAAATAAGGCAAAAGCTGTTTTATCTTGGACTCCTAAAGTTAATATAGAGCAGGGAATAAAATTAACCATTGACTATTTTAAAGAGAGAATATAAATGAAAGCATTTGTTTTAGCTGCAGGTGTGGGAACAAGGTTTAGACCTTTGACGTTAAATATCCCAAAGCCTATGATACCTATTTTAGATAAACCCGCCTTATATTATACTTTTTCTAATCTTTGGAAGTACGGTTTTACCGATGCTTGTGTAAATACATATTATATGTCGGATGTTATAACAGATTATTTCGGAAAAAATAAAACTGACATACGTCTTGAATTTTCTAAAGAGAGAACTCTTTTAGGAACAGCCGGCGCCATAAAGAAAAAAGAAGACTTTTTTGACGATACTTTCGTCGTAATGTCAGGCGACGGTTTGAGCGATGTTAATCTGAAAAAAGCGTTGGAGTTCCATAAAAAAAATAAGTCTTTAGCGACTATAGTGTTAAAGAAAGTGCTTTCTCGGTTTGAGTACGGAATAGCCGTAACAAATAAAAGCGGCAAAATAAAAAAGTTTGTTGAAAAACCTTCTTGGAGCGATGTTTTCAACGATGAAGTAAATACCGGGATTTACGTATTTGAGCCGAAAATTTTTAACTATATTCCAAAAGACACTTTCTTTGATTTCAGCATGGATTTATTCCCTCTTGTGATGAAGAAAGGCAAGAAAATTTTTGGCTATTTAACGGATGAGTATTGGACTGATATAGGTAATATTTTTGAGTATAAAAAAGGTGTTTTTGACGCCTTGGACGGAAAGCTAAAGCTTGGTTTAGGCTTAATAAATTGCAACGGCAAATATATAAGCAAAACTGCTAAAATTGACAAGACTGTTAAAATAAATGGACCGTGTTTTATAGGCGACAATGTTACTATAGGGAAGGAATCCGTAATAAAACCGTATTCTGTTATTTCGGACAATGTTAAAATAGGCAAGAATACAGCTATAGAAAGAAGTATAATTTGGGAAAACTCAATAATAGGCGCAAGTGCGGATATAACAAACAGCGTTATAAGTTCCAATGTGTTAATTCCCGCAGGAATATCGTTATTTGATTCTATAATGATGGAATCGTTAAGGAAAAAGGGAAAAAAAGGATAAGTTTATGTCAAACGAGCAAGGATATTTCTTTACATCTGAATCTGTTACTGAAGG
>JAISDY010000009.1 GCA_031264425.1 Endomicrobium sp.
ATACAAACAAAAAATATATGTTCAGTTGAATTAATAAATACTTAGTTGCACCTTATAGATTTTATCTCTTTTATTATGTTAGGAATTATTTCATACAAATCACCTTCCAGAGCGTACGTTGCAGTCTGCATCATAGGACAAGACGCATCTTTGTTTATCGCTATTATAATATCCGAAGAATTCATACCAACAGTGTGCTGTATTTGTCCGGATATTCCACACGCTATGTAAACCTTCGGAGCAACAGTCTTGCCTGTTTGACCTATTTGGTGCGAGTACGGTATCCACTCAGAATCTACAGCTGCTCTTGAAGCACCTACCGCTCCACCGAGAAGTTCAGCCAAATCTTTAAGAAGTTTAAAGCCTTCGGATTTCCCAAGACCTCTTCCTCCAGCTACAATAATGTCAGCATCGCCGATATTAACATTAGAGCTTTCGTCTTTTATAAAGCCTAAAAATTTTGTCCTGTTTACCAAAGTCGCAACATCAACTTTGCAATCAACAATTTTGCCTTTTCTTCCTTCTTCAAGTTTTGCTTCTTTGAAAACTTTGTGCCTTACTGTACACATCTGAGGACGATGACCCGGTGTTAAAATAGTAGCCATAATATTCCCACCAAATGCGGGTCTCGTCTGTTGAAGATTTCTTGTTTCTAGCTCAATTTCTAAAGACGTACAATCCGCGGTAAGACCCGTATGTATTCTTGCCGCCACTCTTGAAGCAAAAGAACGCCCTATATTTGTAGCGCCTATCAAAATAATCTCCGGCTTTTCTTTCTTTATAAGCTGAGTTAATATGCTAGCATAAGTGTCATCCTGAAACTCAATGAAAATGAGATCGTCGCAAACGTAAACTTTATCCGCTCCTCTGCTTATCAAATCCTGAGCTTTTGATTTTATGTTGTCGCCGATTAAAACAGCGCTTAAAGTCGTTCCTAATTGTTTGGAAAGTCTTTTCCCTTCATTTAAAAGCTCATACACAACGCCGGCGATTTCGCCGTGCCTTTGTTCGGCATAAACCCACACGCCTTTATATTCACTTTTATCAACGCCAGCTTGAGGAGCGTCCTTCTTAATCTCTATAGCGTTAAATTTGCAAGTTTGAAAGCAGGCTCCGCAATAAGTACATTTATTCAAATCTATAACAGCCAGCTTAAACTTCTTTGGGTGTTCAGGTCTTTCAACCATTGAAATAGCGCCAAAAGGACATGCCCCCATAGACTGTCCGCAGCCGACACATTTATCGTTTAATACTTTTATGCTATTTGCCATTTATAACTCTCCGTTCTAAGAAAACTTTACTCTAAAAAATAAATTCTCTCTTATATAAGGCTTAGATCCGACAACCTCTTTACCAAAGCAACGACAACTTTATTAGGTTCGCCGGTAAACTTTTCTCTACCCGTTCTTTGCGGAGGAGTAAATATTTTCATAACCTGCGTCGGAGATCCGTTAAGACCCGTCTTTTTGACATCAGCGCCGATTGCCGCAGCGTCTAAAACTTTAATAACGGCTTTTTTTGACGCCATTTTGCCTTTCAATGACGCTACTCTTGGGTTATTTATTTCTTTAACTACAGTCAAAAGAACAGGAAGCAAACTCTCTATCAAATCGTAGCCGTCTTCCATCATTCTCTCAACCTTTACGGTTTTATCATCAACTGATTCTACTTTTTTAACGTAAGCAACGTGTGGAATATCCAACATTTCCGCAATTCCCGGTCCGACTTGAGCGGTATCCCCATCTGAAGCTTGTTTACCGCAAATAACTATATCAAAATTTCCTAAAAATCTTACAGCTGTTGATAAAGCGTAAGAAGTAGCCAAAGTGTCAGCTCCGCCAAAAGCTCTATCGCTTAGCAAAACGCCTTCGTCCGCACCTTTTGCTATAGCTTCTCTTAAAACAGCTTCAGCCTGAGGAGGACCCATAGTAATAACGGTTACTTTTCCTCCGACTCTCTCTTTTATTCTTACGCCTTCTTCTATGGCATATTCGTCAAAAGGATTTATTATAGATTCCAACCCATCTCTCTTTAATCTACCCGTTTCATGATCAATTTGAACGTTAGTAGTATTAGGCACTTGCTTAACGCAAACGATTATATTCATTTTTTCCCTCTTTATATTTCTTAATTCTTAAAAGCGCAAAAGTGGAACTACGACAAATAAAACTACTTTGTCTTTATTCCACTTTATGATTTATTCAAAGATTTATCGATTTATCATTGCCTATTTAGCTTTAGCAGCAGATTCCTTTATAAGATTAAGGGCAATTTCATTTTTCTGAATCTGGCTCGTTCCTTCATAAAGTGTCGTTATTTTTGCATCTCTCATCATTTTTTCAACGGGATATTCTCTTGAATACCCATATCCGCCCAATATTTGCACAGCGTTAGTCGTAACCTTCATAGCTACTTCAGAGCAGAAAAGTTTAGCCATTGCAGATTCTTTGCTGGTACGTTTTTCTGTTCCCGCGTCTATCATTCTAGCTGAAGAATAAAGCAAAGCTCTTGCGGCTTCAACTTCCGTAGCCATATCAGCAAGCATGTGCTGTATCCCCTGAAAAGAGGCTATAGGTTGACCAAACTGCACTCTTTTCCTCGCATAATCCACAGCTTCGTCCAATGCGCCGGCAGCTATACCCAAAGCCTGAGCGGCTACACCTGGACGAGAATTATCCAATGTCGCCTGAGCTATCATCAAGCCGTGTCCTTCTTTACCTAAGAGCTGATCTTTATGCACTCTGCAATTGTTAAATATAAGCTCTCTAGTGGAAGAAGCTTTTATACCCATTTTCTTTTCTTTTTTACCAAATTCAAACCCAGCTGTTCCCTTTTCAACTATAAAGCAAGAAATTCCTCTTGCTCCTCTAGCAGGATTTGTCTTAGCAAAAATTGTATATGTTTCAGCATCGCCGCCGTTTGTTATAAAGCACTTCGTTCCATTCAAGACGTAGTAATCGCCATCTTTTACAGCCGTAGTTATCATTCCAGTCGCATCGGAGCCTGCGTTAGCTTCAGTTAAACCAAAAGCCGCAAGTTTTTTACCCGAAGCAATATCTGGTAAATATTTTTTCTTTTGTTCTTCATTTCCAGCTATAAGAATAGGAAGAGTCCCAAGCGCTGTGGCGGCAAGAGATAACGCTATCGCTCCGTCAACTTTGCAAAGCTCTTCAACTACAAGAACCAACCCCATTATACCTTTTCCGAAACCGCCATATTCTTCGGGAATATATACTCCGCATAAGTCAGCCTGGGCAAATTCTTTTACAATCTCCCACGGAAACTCTTCTTTTTCATCATAATGTTCTCTAACGGGCTTCATTTTTTCAATCGCAATAGTTTTTGCAGTCTCAACCATCATCTTTTCTTCTTCAGACAACATATAATCCATTACCATATATAACCCCTCTATTAATTTACTGCGAATCTATCGGCGCAAACAATGCTATCATCTGACATTGTTTACGTAGATAGACTACTTTATATTTTTCATGGCTTGTTCAGCTGCGGATTGTTGGGCTTCCTTTTTAGAACTTCCAATGCCCCTGCCCAAAAGCCTTCTCTTTACATAAACAGCAGCTTCAAATTTCTTGTTATGGTCAGGTCCGATTTCTTTTATTATCTTATATTCAGGAAGCTCTTTATAAACTGATTGGGCTAGTTCTTGAAGTCGGCTTTTATAGTCGGTTATAATCATTTCTTTCTGAGCGTCTAAAAGTTTTAAAATAAACTTTTTTGCATTCTCAAAACCGCCGTCTAAATATACCGCTCCAACAACAGCTTCAAACACGTCGCACAAAAGGCTTTCCCTATTCCTTGCTTCAAATACGTCTTCGCTTTTGCCTAAAAAAATAAAATCGCCCAAATTTATTTCTTTTGCCCAAATACTTAAATTAGATGCGGAAACAATTTGAGCTTTTAGCTGAGATAACTTTCCCTCGCTTTCGTTCGGATATATTAAATACAAAGTTTCCACTATAACAGCCGATAAAATACTATCGCCAAGAAACTCCATACGTTCATTATAACTCTTCTTGCCGCCGTGTTCGGCTGCATAAGACTTATGCGTTAGAGCAGTTCTTAAAACTTCAAGATTATTGAATTTGTATTCAATAATCTCTTGAAGTTTTTCATAGTCTTTACTTAGCATATTTCTTTATTACTATTGTAGCATTGTGACCCCCAAATCCTAGCGAATTTGAAAGAGCACAAGTTATCTGCTGCTTTCTCATTTTGTTTGGCACATAGTCCAAATCGCAATCTGGATCTGGAGTTTCGTAATTTATGGTGGGAGGTATAAAACCCTCCTGCATACCAAAAATAGTCGCCACAAGCTCAACCCCAGCAGCCCCGCCTAAAAGATGTCCTGTCATAGATTTAGTGGATGAAATAGGTATTTTGTATGCCTTATCTCCGAAAACCTTTTTTATTGCAAGAGTTTCGGTTTTGTCATTCAATGCGGTGGAAGTTCCGTGCGCATTGATATAATCAATTTCATCTTTTGACACATCGGCGTCAGCTATGGCTTTCTCCATAGCGAGAATAGCGGCTTTTCCTTCCGGTTCCGGAGCTGTGATGTGGTAAGCATCATTAGAAGCGCCATAACCCGCAAGTTCTGCGTATATTCTAGCGCCTCTGTTTAAAGCGTGCTCCAGAGTTTCAAGAACAACTATACCCGCTCCTTCGCCCATAACAAAACCGTCGCGGTTTTTATCAAAAGGGCTAGAGGCTTTTTGAGGATCGTCGTTTCTCTGGGAAAGAGCCTTTATTGAACAAAATCCAGCAAGTCCTAAAGGAACAATAGCTCCTTCAGACCCTCCAGAAACTATAATATCGGCGTCTCCGCTACGAAGAAGTCTTAAAGCGTCTCCTATAGCGTGATTTGATGAGGAGCAAGCGCTAGTAACCGCGTAATTAGGTCCGGTAAAACCATAGTTGATTGCAATCTCACCGGGAAGCATGTTCGTAATTATCATAGGTATAAGGAAAGGGCTTACCCTTCTGGGACCTTTTGATAAAAGAACCTGCTCTTCTTCCTCAATTACATCTAAACCGCCTATACCCGTGCCTGTTATTACTCCGATTCTTGATAAATCTTCTTTAGAAAGATCAAGACCTGAATCTTCAACAGCCATTTTCGCAGCCGCAAAACCAAACTGTGTAAACTTAGCCATCTTTTTTATTTTTTTCTTCTCAATAAACTGCTCGGGATCAAAGTCTTTTACAATAGCGGCAAACCGTGTGGCGTATGCGCTTGTATCAAAAAACTCTATATTATGGACGCCAGACTTACCTTCTTTCAAAGCCTTAGTAAACTCAGCGTTACCTATTCCTATTGGCGTAACAACGCCAACGCCGGTTATAACTATTCTCTTTTTCATTTTTTATGCCTTGTGTTATTTTGTAGCATGCGCCTTAATATATTCAACTGCACTTCCCACGGTTTGAATCTTTTCAGCTTCCTCATCTGGAATTTCAATGCCGAATTCTTCTTCAAAAGCCATAACAAGCTCTACCGTATCCAAAGAATCTGCTCCCAAATCATTAACAAAAGATGCTCCTGCCACTACTTCAGCGGGATCTACGCCCAACTGCTCAACAATAATTTCTTTTACTCTAGCTTCTAAATCTGCCATTTGTACATCCCCCTTTGTTATCTTTAATTATTTATTTTCAACAACCATTTAATACGCAAAGCGTACCAAATTACATATACATTCCGCCATTAACTGACATAACGTGTCCCGTTATATAAGACGAATCGTCGCTTGCGAAAAACAGCGCAGACTTAGCTATGTCCTCAGCTTCTCCAAGTCTTGCCAACGGTATATTTACAGCTAATGCGTCTTTTTGCTCTTGAGTTAACTTGTCAGTCATAGCTGTACGTATAAACCCGGGAGCAATGGCGTTCACTAAAATGTTTCTTGAAGCAAACTCTCTGGCGCAAGTTTTCGTCATAGCTATAACCCCGCCTTTTGAAGCGGAATAATTTACCTGTCCGGCATTGCCCATCTGTCCAACAACAGAGGCTATGTTTATTATTCTTCCCTGCCTTGCTTTAAGCATGGGTTTACTTACGGCTTTTATACAATTAAATACTCCTTTCAAATTAACTGCTATAACCGCATCCCACTCGGCTTCACTCATTCTCAAGACGAGGTTATCCTTAGTTATGCCTGCATTATTGACTAGTATATCTATTTTGGAAAATTTGTCAAGAGCGGATTTTGCCAACGATTCACAATCTTCCAACTTGGCTACGTTTGCCGCCACAGCCGCAGTTTCAACGCCATACTTTGATTTTATTTCATCCGCAGTTTTTTGAGCCTGCTCCGCATTTATATCAGAAATTACAACCACCTGCGCTCCCTCAGACGCAAAAAGCTCAGCCACTGCCCTTCCTATTCCTTGAGCGGAACCTGTGATAACCGCTGTCTTTCCTTGAAGTCTCATTTATTTAATTCCCCCAACGTTTTTTCTAAACTTATGCAATTGTCTATATTTAACGCCTTTTTTGATTTGTCTATTCTTCTCAAAAGTCCGGATAAAACTCTTCCCGGTCCGATTTCTATAAACCTATCAAAACCTAAAGAAATTATATTCTTCACGCTTTCGTCCCATTTTACCGAAGATTTAATTTGTTTGACGAGCTTTTCCTTTACTCCTGCCACAGCTGTAGTTAAAGAGGCGTCGCAATTGGCACACACGCTAAATTTCGGAGTGTTAAAATTGTATTTCTCTAATTCTTTTGCCATATTGTCCGAAGCAGAAGACATAAGAGACGAGTGGAAAGATCCTGAAACATTTAAAACTACTGTTTTTGCAGCGCCTGCGGCAGATGCAAGCTCCACAGCTTTATTTATTGCCGTATTAACGCCGGCTATAACAATTTGACCGGGAGCGTTAAAGTTTACAGCTTCGCAGACTCCGTCTATTGAGGCTTGCTTGCATATATCTTCAACAACAGACGAATCCAAGCCAATGATTGCGGACATAGTACCAGGGTGCGACTCAGAAGCTTTCTGTATGAATTCGCCTCTGGCTTTTACCATTGACAACCCGTCTTTAAAGTCAAAAAATCCTGCAGCGCATAAAGCCGAATATTCACCTAAAGAATGACCAGCAGCGACAAGCTCAACATTTTTAAAACCATAGATCTCTTTAAAAACTTCAAAAGCAGCCATACTCACAGTAAAAATCGCAGGCTGAGCATATTTTGTAAGGGTTAAAGTTTCTTGAGGTCCTTCAAAAATAATTTTTTTAAGTTCGTCTCCGGCTAAATCTATTATTTCTTTGGCTTTTGGATATTTTTCGTAAAGATCTTTTCCCATCCCCACACTTTGAGACACTTGTCCGGGAAACATCAACGCTATTTTTAACATTATATTCCTCTAAAATTCTTCTAAATTCTAACTACAGAAGCACCCCAAGTAAATCCGCCGCCAAACGCAATCATTTCAACAAGATCTCCGCTTTTAACTCTACCTGTCTTTATAGCCTCATCTAAAGCCGTTATAGTGGTAGCCGACGAAATGTTTCCCGTTTTGTGTATATTCACAAAAACTCTATCCATTGAAATATCAAGTTTTTTGGCTACAGCTTCAATTATCCTTATATTCGCCTGATGAGGAATAAAAAGATTTATATTTTCTAATTTTTTACCCGAAAGCTCAAGAGCTTTCTGTGCAGCTAAAGACATCTTCGGTACAGCCGCTTTAAAAACGTCTCTGCCCTGCATTTTCATTGTGTGAAGCTTTTGATTAACAGTTTCCACAGTAGCAGGGTTGGCGGAACCTCCCCCGGGTATAAAAAGTAAATCCGAATAAGCCCCGTCCGCACCTAAATATGTTGACAAAATATTGTCATTCTCTTCAGAAGCCGATAGTAGCATTGCGCCAGCCCCATCTCCAAACAATATACAGGTATTCCTATCAGCCCAATCCGTAATTTTAGAGAGGGTTTCCGCACCAACTAATAAAACGGTCTTATATAAACCTGACTCTATAAACGCTCTTGCCGTTGCAATACCATAAATAAAACCGCTACAAGCTGCAGATAAATCAAAAGCCGGAATAAAATTAAGTCCTAACTTTTTCTGCAAGAAACATGCTGTGGACGGAAAAAACATATCGGGCGTAATTGTAGCCACAAGTATTAAATCTATTTGGTCTGGAGAAATATTTGAAGATTTTAAAGCTTCCAAAGAAGCTAAGTAAGCAAGGCCTGAAGTAGTTTCATTTTTTTCGGAAATTCGTCTTTCCTTAATTCCGGTTCTTGTGCGTATCCACTCATCAGAAGTATCAACCATCTTCTCTAAATCGGTGTTAGTAAGAACTTTTTTGGGGAAATATGAGCCAGTACCTAAAATCTTTACGCCAATTTTTTTGTTCATTTATTACATGACCTTTAATATCAGTCTATTTTTGATTTTGCTATAGCTTCCCTTATATCTTTGATAAGATTATGCTCGGCGGCTTTTGCACCTGTAAGAATAGCGTTTTTTACAGCTCTACAATTAGAAGCTCCGTGTCCGACTATGCAAACACCATCCACACCCAAAAGAGGAGCTCCCCCCACTTCATTGTAATCTACTTTTTTTCTTAAATCCTTTATGGCAAACCATAAAAAAGGAAGAGATGCCCAAGTTATGGGATGTCTCTTAAGGGATTCTCTAATAAGTTTTAAAAGAACTTCCGCAAGACCTTCGCCGAATTTTAAAATAATATTTCCCACAAAACCGTCACATATTATTACGTCGGCTTTTGATTTGGGAATATCTCTACCCTCAACATTGCCAACAAAGTTAATGTCGGCTTTTTTGAGAAGTTCAAATGCGGCTAAAGTAAGCTCATTGCCTTTAGTATCTTCTTCGCCAATTGAAACAAGTCCTACTCTCGGTCTTTTAATACCCGTAATCTTTTCGTAAAACGAACTTGCCATTATTCCAAATTGGAGAAGATGTTCGGGTTTGCAATCAACGTTAGCGCCCATATCAGCAATTATGCAATGTCCGTCTATGGTAGGAAAAGTTGTTGAAATAGCAGGTCTCAACACGCCGTCTATTCTCTTCAAGTAGAATAACGCAGCCGCCATAACCGCTCCGGAATTGCCCATAGAAATAAAAGCATCGGCTTTGCCGTCACCAACAAGTTTTGCGCAAACAGACAAAGACGAATCCTTTTTTTGACGCACAGCTTTAACAGGGTGATCATCCATAGAAACAATTTGTGTCGCATTGACTATTTCTATGTCAAGGGACTTAACGTTATAACGTTTAGCATACTTTGACATTTCCTCAGCTAAAAGTTTCTCAGGACCGACAAGTAAAATTTTGTGTTCTGATTCCTTTGCCGCTAAAATTGCACCCTCAACTGTAGAAATTGGAGCAAAATCGCCACCCATTGCGTCAAGTGCAATTATCATTATTTCTCAACCTCTTGTTGAGCTTGTTCTTGTTCGGCTTTCTTTACTTTTTTAGCGACTATAAGTTTCCCGTTATAAAAACCGCACTCAGGACATACTTTATGAGGCATTTTTGCCGCTCCGCAATTTGAGCATTTACTTGCGTTCGGAGCGTCTAATTTTGAATTTGCTGATCTCCTGCAATCCCTACGATGAGGGGTATGTCTTCTTTTTGGATTTGGCATCTTTCTATTTCCTCCGCTTGTTATTTAACAATTCTTTCCATCTTTCTTTCACTGATTCGTCAAAACCATCACAGCAACCACAAGAATCGTTCTTTTTATTATGTTTTCCGCAAACTTTACATATTCCAAGACAATCTTCACTGCACACAGGCTTCATGGGCATTTCAAGCAATAATAATTGGCGGATTTCTTCGCTAACATCAATCTGCCCGTTTTCTGTCTCAATATCGGTATTTATAGGAATTTCAATCTGATGTTTATATAGGTCAAGACAACGAGAACACTCAAGCTCAACAAAACCTTTTATAGTTCCGTTTATGTATATGGATTCTTTAGAAGACTTCAAAGCCCTGAAAGAAATAACAATTTGAGCCTTTACCCCTATATCGCCTTTATATTTATGATTTTCAACTTCAACCGTATCCGTTTTCAAAAAATCAGATAAACTTACTATTAATTCTCTCATCGAAATTCCAACCATTTTAATATGTTCGGCAGCCTCTTGTCAATTATTTACTTATTATTTTCTATAACTTTGCGCGACTCTCTTGCTATCACCAATTCTTCATTTGTAGGAATAACCAAAACTTTTAGTTTAGAGTTGTTTGTAGATATAAACCTTTCTTCGTCTGAACGTTCTTTATTTTTTTCAACGTCTATTTCAATTCCCAACACGCTTAAATTTTTGCAAATAGACTCTCTTACAGGAGCAGAATTTTCCCCTATTCCTGCAGTAAATATCAAAGCGTCGGCGCCATTTAATATGCCATAATAAGCGCTTATATATTTTTTTATACTATAAATGAGCATGTTAAAAGCAAGCTGCGCTTTTTTGTTACCTTCCGAAACTGCTTTAAGAATATCTCTCATATCGGCTGAAAGACCCGACACTCCTGCCAATCCGCTTTTTTTATTCATTAAATCGTTCAGAG
>JAISDY010000061.1 GCA_031264425.1 Endomicrobium sp.
CGCACCTATAACGTCTTCCTTTACTTGAGCTTCTGTGCCTATAGTTACATTATCCCACAAAACAGACCCTAGGACTTCGGCACCAAAGCCAATCTTTGATCCAGAACCTATTACTGAACGGAAAATAATGGCACAATCTTCAACAGTGACATTATCTCCTAGTATTACTTGCCCGTCAACCTCAACCTTTTTGCCTATTGAAACGTTTTTTCCAGCTATAATTGTTTTATTTCCCACTTTTATTTTTTTACCGTCAATTTCAATTTTAACTTTACCATCTAATATATCGTAATGAACGGTTCTATATTCGTCATGATTGCCAATATCTTTCCAATATCCGGCGCCGATATATCCATAAAGTTCTTTTTTTTCTCTAAGAAAAAGAGGGAATAAGTCTTTAGAAAAATCAAAAAATTCGTCTTCAGGAATATATTTAAAAATTTCAGGATCCAAAATATATATCCCTGTGTTTATGGTGTCTGAAAATACTTCGCCCCAAGATGGTTTTTCTAAAAATCTTTCAATTTTGCCCGCTTTGTTTGTTATAACAACGCCAAACTGTAAAGGATTTTTTACTCTTGTAAGGACTATAGTGGCTAAAGCTTTTTTCTTTTTGTGGAATTCTACAGCTTTTGAAAGATTTATATCGGTTAAAAGATCTCCAGAAATAACAAGAAATGTCCCTTTTATGTTTTTTGATGCATGTTTTATGCTGCCAGCTGTGCCTAAATCCAACTCGGGGCGAAGATATTTTATATTTACACCAAACTTTTTGCCGTCTTCAAAATATCTGGTAATAATTTCAGGCTGATAATACAACATCATTGTTAAATCTAAAAATTTGTGCTTTTTAAGAAGATTTAGCGTATGGCATAGAATTGGTTTGCCGGCTACCGGAGCCATAGGCTTTGGAATGTTGCAAGTGATAGGTCTTAATCTTGTGCCAAATCCGCCAGCCATAATAACTGCCTGCATAAAACCTCCGGCAAGAATATATGGATATGTATAAAATCTGTGAACTTTCTATAGCAACAAAGTAAAGATTTACTTTTATTATGGAGCCAACGGGACGGAAATTGATATATACAAACCGATTTTGCGTTGATATATATGACAAATTCCAATATCTCATCTCAAATATCAATCACAAAACGCTCTAACTATTACACAAATCCAACTCAAAAAACTTTTTTATAGAAATCATTATAACCTTTATTTTAAACAAGTTCAAATTTAGACATTGTGGCGCCATAATAGTTCTCTATCAAATGTCCGTAGTATTTCTCTCTGTAATGGTTACTGAATGGTTGTCCCAGTATTTTTGACAACACATAAATATCTTTATATTTTAAAAGATATTGCACTGCGAACGTATGTCTCAAACAATACGAATGACAGCTCTCAACCCCTTTTTATAAAACTTCTTTAAATAACTTGACGCCGTTTCCTTATTTTTGTGGTTTTAATTTTATGGTTTTCATTTCGCTCTTTTTTATGAGTTCTAATAAATGCTTTTCCAAATATTGTGGCATCTTTAGAGCCCTGCGACTTTTAATTCTAAAAGTTTCCGCTGTTTGGAACACGTTACAAAGGGTTTGTAGGAAAGAGATTTGCGAAGCGTTTAAAGTATTGAGTTTGTTGTGCTGTTTTTATCTTTTTAATAGGTTTAATATAAATCTGACTTGCTAAATCTTGAAATTCTAAAATTAAACAGAGCCTTTTGGTTTCTCTAAGTTTAGGTTGAACAGGAGGAAATGTTATGAAGAAACTTGCTTTGGTAGTTCTGCTATGTTGTTCTTTTTGCGCAGTCAGCAACGCTATATGGTTGCCTGTATTCTTTGTACGATTTGTCTCCGCTTGGGGTGAGCCGAGTGAGTGTGATCGTGCAATGAGAGCATGTAGTGAAACCGGTGATCCTCACATATGCCGTAGCACTGCTGAGATTTGTGCAGAAAAACGTGGTCTTTGATCAGGGGGGGGGATTAAACTTTAAAGCTTAAACTTATTTGTATAAACCGCCGCTCTGAAATGAAATATCTACAGAGTGGCGGTTTACGTTTTATCCATATTTAAAATCTAATGTAAGCACGGATGCTTTGTTAATAAAGCTCGTGATAGAAAAACTCGTCAAAATTCTTTTCATCAAGTTCTTTATTAAATTTCAAATAGGTCTTATGAAATTTACGCCCAGCTTTAGAAAATTCAACTTGGACTTGTGCTTCCTTTATCCCTTTTCCCTTATCTCTTAGCTCCGCTAGTTCAATGTAAATTTCAAAAAACTTAATGTAGTCTTCATTTTCTTTAATTTTCGCCCCTATAGCTTTAGCTCTAGCCTCGCTAAGTTTATCCCCAGCCTTTCTATATTTAATTATATTATAGCCTTTGCTAACTCAAGAGGAACATTTGGCTCTTTCCCTGCTTTAATTTCAGCTTTTATGAGTTCAATATTGGCTTTGTCTATGTTGAGATTAATCTTATTAAGCTCTAGTTGGAATTTATCTTGAGTGGCATAAAGCGTTGATATTTTTAAATCATTTTTGCTCTTTTCAAGTAGGGCTTTATAATAGGGGACACCCAAAACTTGATTACGTTGTAGATTTGTAATTTTGTCCTTGAGTGTCACCTTCTTTTCTCCAGCAATTATTCTTTCATCTAGAGTAGACAAGATTTTATTCTTAATACTTATACGTTCAACTTTAAGAGCATTAATTTCTTTCTTAAGCATTTCAATACGTTTAAGTGTTGCGTCGGAATCGGAATTCGTCGCTATCCCATGTACGCAAAAAACACAACACACTGCAACTGTTAAAATTATTCTTTTCATTTTAATTCTCCAGATTGTCTTAATACATACTGTTGCGGTGAATAATATGTTATATAAATTATGTTTAAGATTGATTTAAATTAAAAACAGCAGACAGTGTTTTGGAAATTGAGTTATTGTTACTTTGAATATATAAGATAAATTTTACACCTTTTTCCAAGGTTGTCAATATAAAATTATTTTCCAAACTTTTTTGCCAATCTGTCTGACATTAAAGGTAAAATTTGTTTTACGCGACGTTCCAGTAGAAAAATCTTGTCCTTGTAAAAGATTTGATATGAAAAATTTGTTTGATTAAGAGAAGTTAGTTTTAAATCTTAAAAACTTTATACGCGTCAAAAATTGTATTTGGTAAAGCAATAAAAAACTGAAGCGCATGTTTATAAAAAACATGCGCTTCAAGTATAAACAAAATTTGAATTTTATAGAGCTCCTGCAAAGATTTCAGGTTCAATCCAAATACGATGTTGTAAAATTAACTGTTGAACTGATTGTAATTCGCATGGTTCCACTTCTGAAGGGGGAATATTATTAATAATTAAAGCTTGGCGAGCTGGCTGTTGATCTTGTTGTGGTTCTGTGCATATGCTTAGTTGAGATATAGTAATGGGGTGTCCCCCACAATAGTGCAGAGATACACGGAGCTTACGCTTGCGTACCGACATTTGCGTAGGGTTTCGTTGGAGTAAACGTTGCTTTCTTTTTGATCATCAAATTCCAAATTGAAGAGTTTACGGATACGCTTCAATCATCGTTAAGGAGCTTTTAATTCCATAATATAACGCCCCTCCACCCATTCCAATTCGGTAGCAATTGCAAATTGCCGAACCATACCAAATGCATTCGTAACAACCGAATTTTCTCCCTCAATTATTTTTTTAACGTGATCTGTCGTGCCGAGAATGACGTACGGTGTCCAGTCCTCCTTTGATAAGAGTTGTGCCTTTTTAAAAAAGATTGCCCTATCAAAACTTTCAGAAGCTTTGGCTGAAACAATTTTCCTTGGCTGAAGACGCCAAAGGCGAAAATCCCAAAACTTCTTCCAAAGCGGTGAATCTGTTGAAACTGTTGAATCTGTTTTTGCTAGAACTTGGGTTGGGCTACCACCAGCTTGTGCTTGTGAAGACATCACTACGAACGCGAGAGACAACACCAAACACATAATTTTCTTCTTAATCATGGTCATAAAATGTACCCCCTTTACATAGCTTTTACTTCCGATGAATATTCGCATA
>JAISDY010000064.1 GCA_031264425.1 Endomicrobium sp.
TTCTTGACGCTTGGCTTGGGTTGGCTCTTATTGCTGTTCTTACTTTTATTTTGTTTGCAAAAATATTAAGACTGTCCGTCATAAGGTTTTTTCGCAGTTTCTTTGTCAATTTAAAAGACGACATAAAGAAATCAAAGACTAAAATAGAAGATTCAAGCAAAGCTGACGAGCCATCTATACAACAAAGTTTTGCAGATGACGTTTTTACTCGCGAGATAGGACCGAATATTGTGAACAGGTTTGACGAAGAGGAAAAGAAACGTAAAGAACCGTCAAAAGAGATTCGGGAAAAACAAGAATCAATTGACAGCAAGGCGTTTAGTTATACGCTTCCTCCGATGACTTTATTAAAAGAAGACGATACTTCAAATTTTGCTACAAATAAAAATGAGCTTTTGAAAAGAGCTGAATATTTAAAGACTATTCTTGCCGATTTTGACATAAATGCAGAAGTTAAAGATATTATACCCGGTCCTGTAGTAACCCGTTACGATTTGGTTTTGGCTCCCGGCATAAGAATACAGACAGTTTCAAACATTATAGACAATATTTCTTTGGCAATGCGCACGGCTTCAATAAGAATTGTTCCGATACCTGAAAAAGCGGTTGTGGGCATAGAAGTGCCTAATCCTGTAAGCGTAATTGTCGGCTTAAGGGGAATTTTAGAAAGCGTTTCATTTGAAAAGTCAAAATCTCTTCTCACTTTAGCTTTGGGTAAAACAACCGATGGAGCGGGCTATGTGGCTAATTTAGCTTCAATGCCCCATTTGCTAATCGCTGGAGCCACAGGTTCGGGTAAGAGCGTTGGGATTCATACCATAATACTTTCTATTTTATATAAAGCTCGTCCAGATGAAGTGAAGTTTATGCTGATTGATCCTAAACGTGTTGAAATGCCCATATATAGGGACATTCCTCATTTGTACAATCCGTGTACTACGGCGGCAAATGCCGATATTATAACTAATCCAAGAGAAGCTGTCGCGGCTTTAAAGAAACTTGTTTTAGTTATGGAAGAAAGGTACACAAAATTTGCTAACGTAATGGTTAGAAATATTGAAGATTACAACAATAAAATGGCTGAAACAGGCGGGGAAAAAGAATTTTATATTGTCGTTATAATAGATGAGCTTGCAGATTTAATGCTTGTAGTGCAGAAAGAAATAGAAGATTCCATACAGCGCTTGGCTCAAATGGCAAGAGCTGTTGGGATACACCTGATACTTGCCACTCAAAGACCTTCCGTAAATGTCATAACGGGCATTATTAAAGCCAATTTCCCGGCAAGACTTTCATTCCAGACGACTTCTAAAGTTGACTCAAGAGTTATTCTGGATATGTTAGGTGCAGAATCGCTTATGGGAAAAGGCGATATGTTATTTTTGTCGCCGGGTGAGGCAAGACCCGTTCGGTTGCAGGGAGCTTTTGTTTCATTAAAAGAAGCGGAGAAAATAATTTCTTTTATAAGTAACCAGAATTTCCCAAGACTCTACGAAGCCGTATCTGTTGAAGTTGAGGGAAAGGGAAATTTTGGCGCTGATAAAGAGAGTAAAGATTTAATTCCCGCTCTGAAACTTATAAGCGAAAGAAGAAGAATATCTCAAGATTTGCTTAAAGCAAATTTTGGCGGATCAGCAAGGGCTACAAATATACTTAGCATTCTTGAAATAGAGGGTTTTATATCAAAGCCCGAAGGCACTAATAAGTGGCAGATAAATTTTGATAAGATTTCAAAATATCTGGAAGCAAACAATATATGATAAGAAATTTTTTAGTTGTGATGTCGGCAAAATTTAGTTATATCGGGCGGCTGATATTAATTTTGACTTTTTTTTCATGTAATGCTGCGGCTCAAGAACCAAACGGCGTATTGTTTGATTTTTTTACAAGATTGGAGCAAAGCGGAAAAAAAATAAGTACTATTAAAGTGGAATTTGTTCAAACTATTTCTTTTGAATCCACAGGAGAGAAACAAAAAATTGTCGGAACAGTTTTTTGGAAGAAGCCCGGCAGCATATATATAACTCAACAAGCTCCTCAAGAGCAAAGAATTTATGTTGATGGAAAGAATATAACGATTTATACGCCGAACGAAAGGCAAGTTATTATTGACACTTGGAAAAATTCTGTTGACAGAGATTTTTCTCCCGCTTCTATCGTAAATTTTGGAAGCTCATGGCGAGAGATAAAAAAGACAAACGACATAACTCTTGACGGATATGAGGATAATTGTGTTGTAATTAAAATTCAGTCTTTAAAAAATAAGAGTTTTAGCGCAAAAATATATATTGCAAAAACAAGCATGCTCCCGGAGAAAGCCGTTATAACTTCTGAAGGGACAAAGATAGAGCTGGTATTTAAGAATTATATTGTTAATCCTGAGTTGGCAGTGGCTACTTTCAACTTCAAGGCTCCAAATAATGTTGAAATAATAAAGCTATAGTAAAAACCAAAATTGAGAGATACTATGAAAGAAATAGGTAAAACGCTTAAGGATAAGCGGGAACAAATGAATTTGTCGCTTTCTGACGTTCATAAAGCCACCAAAGCTCAAGAAAAGTATCTTACCGCAATAGAAGAAGGCGATTTGGATGCTTTTAAGGCTGAGGTTTATTATAAAAGTTTTTTAAGATCTTACTCTAAATATCTCGGGTTTGATCCGGAAGAATTTGTGGAATTATTTAACTCTCAAAAACAAGAGGCGGAACGATCTCCTAAATCAGAAGAAGCGTCATTTTGTGCTGTTGAAAAGAATATATTTAATACAAAGAAAATATTTATTGTAGTCGTGGCAATTATTGCGGTAGCGTTGTTAATAATCTTTGTGTGCTTATATAGAAATATGTCAAAGATTGCTCAGGCTGTTGAATCTGATAATTTTAAACAAATTGAATATGAAAGCCTTCAAAAACAAAAAATAGAAGACGATGCAGCGGTTATGGAGCAAGACGAGCCATACTCTGAAGAAAAAATTCCAGACGCTGAAGCCTCAACAAGACAAAATCTTGAGATTGAAGCCAAAGAAACAGTTTGGATAAAAGTAGATAGTGACGGTAAAACTGTATATGAAGGCACGCTTCTAAAAGGCGGCAAAAAAATGTGGGAAGCTGACAATTCGTTTACTTTAAAACTTGGATACGCGCCCGGCATCAAGGTATTTTTTAACGGAGAATCTGTTGACGTCATATCCGGAGCAGTTCAAGATGTAAATACTATTAATTTAAAGAAGAAGTAATAATAAAGGTTTAGGAATTATGCAAAAAGTAGCGGTTCTGGCGTTAGGTTGTCCGAAGAATACTGTTGAGGCTGAATATTTGCTTGGCGTTTTTCGCAGCAAAGGCTTTGAAATAACCAATAATATTGAAGAAGCTGACATATCCGTGATACATACTTGCTCTTTTATAAAAACTGCAAAAGAAGAATCTGAAAAAGCTATTCGCGGCGTTTTGTCTGTCAAGAAAAAAAACGGTTTGAGAGTATATGTTTCTGGCTGTTTGCCTCAGCTTTTACAGAATAAAATGAATTCTATTTTTCCAGAAATAGACGGATATGTCGGGACAGGTACTCTCAAAGAATTGCCGCAGTTGATTTTTAATAAAGGCTTTGACAAGTCTTTGCTTCCGCCGGGCGGTTTAAACGAATCAAAACATAGGGTGCTGTCTTCTTCTTTACTTTCAACATATTTGAAAATAGCGGAAGGCTGTTGGCATAAATGCAGTTTTTGTATAATACCGTCTTTCCGCGGCAATTATGAAAGTCGCTCAATAAAATCTTTGGTTGACGAAGCTAAATCTTTGCGGATAACGGCATAAAAGAGCTTATATTGATAACTCAAGACACCACAAGCTACGGTTATGATATTTACGGGGCGTTTGCGTTAGATAGACTTCTTTCAAAACTTGCAAAAATTAACGGGTTAAAATGGATAAGACTTCTTTATGCTTATCCATCTAGCGTTAATGACAGCTTGCTTGCTGTTTTTAAAGATCATAAAAGTATTTGTAATTATATGGATATTCCTATACAACATATAAGCAGGAATGTTTTATCGGCAATGCGGAGACCTCTTAACACAGCGTCTATTATTGAAAAGATAAAAAATAAGCTGCCGGATATTATTTTAAGAACGTCAATAATAACGGGATTTCCCGGAGAAAATAATAGAGATATTAACGAATTAATTTCTTTTTTAGAGCAAGGATACTTTCAATATGTGGGAGTTTTTGAGTACTCAAATCAAAAAGAAGCGGATTCTTCAAAACTAAAAAGACAAATTAAAAATTCTGTTGCGATAGAAAGAAAAGTTCTCGTTGAAAATGCTCAATATTCCGTTTTTAAATCTCAAATTGATAATATAAAAGGAAATAACGTTGAGTTCATTGTTGAGAAGTGTTCGCAAAGAACATCTGATGGTAAGTATAATATAACAGGAAGATGTTATTTCCAAGCTCCTGAAATAGACGGACATGTCACGCTTTTAAGTAATAATCCATTAAAATCCGGCGAGTTTTATAACGGTAAGATAGCGGGCGTTAAAGGTTATAATATAAAAGTAACGATTGGAGAAATATAATGAATTTGGCAAATAAGCTGACCATAGCTAGAATATGTTTAGTACCTTTTTTTATTTTATTTATGTCGTTGGGAGGTTTTTTAAACACAATTTTTGCTTTAATTGTTTTCTTTGTGGCGTCAATCACGGATTTTTTTGACGGACATATCGCAAGAAAGCAGAAAACTATAACGTCTTTAGGTATTTTTTTAGATCCTTTAGCCGACAAATTATTAATATCTTCGGCATTTATATGTTTTGTAGGCATACCATATCTTAGAATATCGGCATGGATGGTTATAGCGATAATATCTAGGGAATTTTTAATAACGGGACTTCGCTCAATTGCAGCGTATAAAAATGTGATTATACCCGCAGATAAGTCAGGTAAATTTAAAACCACATTGCAAATTGTGGTCATTATAACTACGTTGACAATCATAATAATTAACGAGGCGTTTGCTAAATATGGAGGCATTCCGATTGATTTTTTTAAATTTTATAATATCGGAGCATATTCTTATGTGATTGTTGCAATAGAAAAAATTCCATATTGGTTTACTTTTTTTGCCGCTATCTTTACAATTTTTTCTGGTGCAAATTATGTGTTCAAATATAAAAACTTATTGGCTTTGAAATAATGAATAAAATAATAATTTTCTTTTCTTCGGTAGGTTATTTAGGGTATATTAAGCGCGCTCCGGGAACTTTTGGCAGCTTAGCGGGCGTATTGTTTTGGATATTTTTTATGCCGGAAAGCGCTATAGCTCAACTGTGTTCTTTAGTTGCGATATTTTTTATTTCTATTTTCTTTTCTTCTCTAGCTGAGGATATTTACAAAATAAAAGACGACTGGAGAATAGTTATTGACGAAGTTGCAGGTATGTGGTTTTCTTTGGCTTTGTTGCCGAAAAATTTCTTATTTTTTCTTTTAGGATTTTTATTGTTTAGGTTATTGGATATAAAAAAACCTTGGATAATAAAATCAGTTCAAGACCTTAAAGGCGGTTTTGGCGTTACAATAGACGATGTTATAGCCGGAATATTTGCAAACTTTATACTTCAAATTGTAAATTTTGCCTTACTAAAATAATTAAATAGGATAAAAATGATTAAAGTAAAAAAAGTAGGAACCGGAGCTATTGACGAAAATTGTTATCTGGTTTACGACGCGGACACCAAATATGCCGCTATCATAGATCCCGGTGAAAACGCCGATCAGATTATCAATGTTATAGAGTCGGAAAATTTGAAGCCTGAGATTCTTATCAACACGCATGGACATTACGATCATGTTATAGCAGACGATAAAATTCGTTTAAAGTATAAAGTGCCGCTGGCAGTTCACAAAGATGACGCCGAGATTCTTGCAGAATCTGAGAAAAATTATTCTTTTATTGGCGGGACTCCAGTAAGTATTAAAAAGCCTGAAATTTTACTTGAAGACAATCAAGAGGTAAAATTATCTTTTATTACATTTAAAGTTTTGAGTACTCCCGGTCACTCAAAAGGCAGCGTATGCTTATTATTTGGGTCATATTTATTTACAGGCGACAC
>JAISDY010000084.1 GCA_031264425.1 Endomicrobium sp.
GCGCAATATTGTCCGCAGCTTTATTGTATTCCGTAACAGCCGACGCATTTGACGGATTATATTCTTTTGCAAGTTTATATTCTTTAAAAGCTTCTTCAAATTTATTTTTGCTATAAAACTCAAAACCCTTTTTGTAATGAATATCCGATAAGTCTTTCCCTATTTTGGATATATACTCGCTCGAACTTTTTGAATAATCGGTAAAATTATATTTATCCGCAAGTTCTTTGCTCTTTTTGAAGTATATCATCGCTTTGTCAAAATTATTTTCATCGTAATAATTCAATGCTCGTTCATACATCTTGTCCAACTTACCTCTTACTTTTCCCTGCGCAACAGCGGACTTTTTATCGTTTTCATATTGAACGGCATTTTTTACATTCTTTTTTGCCGCCGCCAATAAACCTCTAACATCGGTTCTTGAAGGCGACGCAATAACAATCGCCTCAAAATACCTTATAGAATTTTCATAGTTGCCTTTGTCAAACAAAGCTCTGCCCTTGTTATAAAGTTCAGTAATTTTATCAGATGCAATTTTTGCAAGCTGATTGTCAATATTTGCCATTTCAGTTTTTGCCGCATCATTTTCACGGTCAACGTCCAAAATAAATGCAAGAGATTCTTTAGCGTTTACAAGATCTCCGTCTTTGTAAAACTTATTAAACCTCTTCCACAAATATTCTATTCTCTTTCTATTTTTGTCTCTGCTTCTTTCTTTTAAAATTTCCGAAGTATATGCTTCGGTCTTTTCTATGCCGCTTTTGGCAAGCAAATTTTCAGGATCCATAGACAAAACTTTATTGTAGTATCTCCTTGATTTTACGACATCTCCCAAAGCGAGAGCATTATTGGCTTTAGTCATATACTTACCGGTTAAACTTGCATTATAAGTGTCAACGTAAGATAACTCTTCGTTAATCTTTTTCAAATATTTTTGCGACGCAGCATGATCCGGATAAACAGCCAAAATTTCGTCAAATGCCTCTCTCGCTTTTACATAATCTTTCCTATTATACAGATTAACCGCTTTTCTAAAATGTTCTTTGAGATAGTAGTCATATGCAGTTTTTTCAGAAACAAAACTTCCCAAAGCACAACTTAAATTGACACTGTGCGTTCCGTCTATATTTTGACCCGGAGCGTAAGAATAGTCTAGAGTTACGCTTTGAATCTCCAAAGCAAACCCTATTCTGAAATCCGTGTCTAAAGATTTTTCAGCAAGCTTTACGCCTGATCTTAAGTCTAAGAAGTATATAGGAGAAAAAGAAGCTCCCATAGAAAAGAAGTTGCCGGAATATATTTGCGAATTATAATCCACCGCAACTTTTAAATTAAAAAAATCCTTTTCGCTATAAGCAGCCCCTACCGACAAAACTTGAGGTAAATCGTAACTTTCTTTTATAAATTTCATTTTTGAGCCAAAATTTTTATAAGCTATTCCGAGAGAAATATTATCAAAATCAGAGAATCTGAAAATTCCTCCTATGTCAACGGCAAAAGCTTCCGCACTATAATCGGCAAGATTAGATCTTAAAAGTTTTAAGTTTACACCAAGCCCGCCGTACATAAATTCAACCGGTATAGTTTCTTTTAAGTCAATTGAATAATTTAAGATCAATCCTAAGTCGTTAGAAGAAGAGCCGTTTACAGAGTTGCCGGAATTGTCAAGGTAATCTATATTGCCAAACCCGGCGTACATAAACGAAATGCCGAAATTTCCAATAGAAGAAGGGAATTGAGCGCCAAGAAAGTTGTATTGAATTGTGTTAAATATTAAAGAGTTGTTTATTGATCCCGTTATTCTGTAGGTATCTATTGTTGACGCCGGATTTAAGATTACTGAAGGCGCATCTCCTGAAATCAACGCAACGCCAGCATCCCCCATAGCTGAAGTTACAGGATTTGGGTTATACGAAAACATCCTTCCTCCTGTTACGCTCGCAGCGGCGAAAACCGAAGAATCGGATCCTAACAATACAATCAAAGCCGCAGCTAAAGAAACTAATCTTTTTTCTAACATTTCCGCCCTTGTTAAAAATAACAATAGACTTCCGTAAAGTTAGAACCACTTCTGGGTTTTGCGTACGCTTTTATTTCTTACCCGGATCAAATCTAAAACCAACTCCAAAAATGGTTTTAATATGTTTTCTTCCCCAAGGTTTTAAAGAGTTTCTTAAATTATTTATGTGGGTATCAATGGTTCTGGTAGTAACCGATATGTTATACTCAAAAATGTTTTCCAAAATAAACTCTCTGTTTAGAACAACTCCGGGGTTTTGTAAAAACAAGTAAAGCAAACAAAATTCTTTTGGTCTTAATTGGACTTCTTTTCCATTAAGAAGAACAGTTCGTGATTCCAAAGATAATGAAAGATTGTCTATTTCAAATTTATTGACTTTATCTTTACGTTTAGAGCGTCTGAACAAAGCCTTAACTCTAGCAACCAGCTCCCTATTGCTGAAAGGTTTCGTTAAATAATCGTCAGCACCCGAATCAAGTCCTATAACTTTAGTAGTTTCAGTAGATTCTATTGTAAGCATTATGATAGGGGTATTTTTTAAAACAGGATTTTGTCTTATTGTTCTGCAAAATTCTATTCCGCCTATCGTAGGCATATTAATATCCACAATTGCAAGATCTGGTTTAGATTTTAACATCCTCTCATATCCTTCATCAGTATCTTTACATGTGATAACCATAAAACCTTCGCCTTCAAGAAGGTTTTTCACCAAACTTCTCAAATTTTCTTCATCGTCAACCACAATAACTTTTGTTTCTACCATAAAAAATCCTTTTACTAAATAAAAACTGGCAAAATAAATTTAATTATTGTGCCTTCACCGACTTTGCTTTCCGCCCAAATAGTACCCTTATACAAAGATATTATCTCGCTCGTCAGAGAAAGCCTCAAACCGC
>JAISDY010000089.1 GCA_031264425.1 Endomicrobium sp.
CCCGGTATCCGTTCAATATCCCAAGGATTTGCGGTTTTTTGATAAGCCGACGTTTCAGAAGAGCCGCCCATGGCAAACTCATCCATATTTGTTCTTCCCACAAAAATTGCGCCTGCATCTTTGAGTTTTTCTATTACCGTAGCGTCGTAAGGAGAAACATAATTTTCAAGATATTTAGACGCCGAAGTCATAGATTCGCCTTTGACCATTATGTTATCTTTTATACCAATCGGAACGCCTTCAAGTAATCCGCACTTTGCGCCTGATTTAACTTTATTGTCAACTTCCTTAGCTTGTTTTAAGGAATAGTCTTCGTTTAATTTAAGAAAAGCTCTCACTTTAGGTTCGGCTTTTCTAATACGTTCAAAGCATACTTTTACCGCGTCTTCACTTTTTATCTCATCCGAACAAATTTTTGTCTTTAACTCTTTCACTTTCATTTTTAAGATTTCGTTCATAGTAATTAAAACCACTTTTTCTTTCTAAAATATATAAGCATTGCCAGTATGGTTACAATCATTAATCCAACAGCAAAAAACCATGTTCCTTTTTGTCCAAAGATAGCGTATTCGGGAAAAAGAACATTCATTCCGTAATATCCTGACACTATAAGAACCGGCATTAAAACTGTCGCGATGATTGTTAAAAATTTCATAACTTCCGTAAGCCTTACGGTAACACTGGACATGTAAACTTCTATCAAGCTCACCACCATTTGGCTTCGCATAACTATCGCTTGATTCATTCTTACGCACTGCGTGTAAATATCTCTGAAATATACTAAATATTCTCTTGCGACCAAATTGTTTGTAGCTCTTGTAAAATAAACATATGCCACTTGCTGCGACTCGGCTATCTTTCTCATAGCAAAAATTACTTTTTTGGTGTCAAGAATTTCCTGCATATTTTCTGTCTCCGGATCTTCTAAAATGTCGTCCTCAAGAGATTCTATTTTGTCGTCAATTTTTTCAAGAGTAAATTCGTAACTGGAAACCACTTTGTTAAATATATTGTAAAGTAAGTTTTCAAATCTTTTCATTTCAATTTGAGTTCTGACTTTTGCCTTTTCGTAAAGAGTCTCCAAAAAGAACAGCTCTTCCGTATGTACGGTAATAATAAATCCTTTGCCAACAAAGAAGTTAAGTTCGTAGATGCTGTCTTCAAATTCTTGGAAGTAGTTAGGCTTTAACTGTATGCCGTGCACAGCTCCAAAAACATAATTTTCAAATTCCTCAATTTTTGGATAATACTGCGGAAAAAGACAATCTTCAATTGACATCTCGTGAAACCTAAAAGCTTCAGAAAGAAGTAAAGTTTCGTCGTGTGTTAACTCGTGATTTTCAAGGTGTATATCAATCCAAGCAAGTTCAGTTTTCTTCTTGCAATCTTCTATAACTTGCAAAACATTTTCTGTGGCGATAATTGTGCCGTTGATAGAATAGATTGCTTTTAACATTGGCTACGCTATAACCTTTTTAATTTTATAAAAAGATCCTTCTCTCAAAGGAGCACTACTTAACATTTGATCTATAACTTCTCTCGGACACGGTTTTACAATATCTTCTCTCCAAACGTTTCTAAGCTCCGTAACATGCGTCGTAGGATGTCAGCCCGTAACGTCCGGCTCCTGCAAAACTTCAACATAATCAAACATTCTGTTAATATCCGCAAGATATTTTTCCTTTTCATCTTCTTTGATATCTATTCTAGCAAGAAAAGCCGTAGTCTCAAGTTCTTCTTTTAACATAAACACCTCTCAAACTGACATTGAAAGCATTATAATAAAATCATTTTTCTTTGACAATATAAACCGAGTATATCTACACACATTAAAAACTTTAATGTTCGGCAAAATTCTTCTCTTTCTAAATCCTAACAAACTATCCATTTCAAAGCAAGAATTTAGCTCTGAAATCTAGCACCCCAAGAAGCAAAAGAGAGCTTTTTGGGGTATTATAATTAGAATATCTGTCTATGCTATTCAATACAAGTCACGAATATCTCAACTCTTCTATTCTTTGCTCTTCCTTCTTCATTCTCGTTGGTATCTATGGGTTTGCTTTCTCCATGCCCTACCTTTTCTATTTTAGCCGTTGGTATTCCATACTTGGCAAATACTTCATGCACCGCGTGCGCTTTTGCTAGCGACAATTTCTTATTATACTCATCGCTCCCGTGCGAATCAGAATGTCCTTCTATTCTTATCTTCTCAAACTTATACTTTTTACCTATTTTCTTTGCCAACTCCATTATCTCTTTTTCTGCCTCGGGCTTTATGTCTGCTTTGTCAAACTCAAATAGTACCGCATTTATTCTAAACTGCTTTATTTTATCATCTCCTGTATTAACCTCAGATATGTTCTTGTTTATCCACTTCCCAAATGAGTATCTAACTCCTATATTCCCATACATGTCCTTTGCCATTGAAGACCATTTTATATCTCCACTACAATAAGCCTCTAACCCATCTAACACATAATAACCAAAGCCTATATCGCTCCT
>JAISDY010000104.1 GCA_031264425.1 Endomicrobium sp.
ACGGTGGCAGACGTATGGACTTACAACGCAAAATTCAATAAAGATTATAATAAATTATACGACTTGTTCTATAAAGCCGGCGTGAATTTTAATAGAATGCGGCTTGACGAGCCTTTTGGCAATGCAGCTAAAGCGGGATTAAGTTTATTTAAAGTTATTGAGCCACAAACTTGGAGCAAAGTCGTAAACAAGGGTTAGCGGGGCAAATTTTGGCAATATTTATAATGGAAACAAAATAATGAACAGCGCATATAGTTTGCCTAAGAATCACACATGGAAAAGCTTCACTAAATTTCTATTAAAGACGCTGCCTGTTGAAACAGCAAACACTTATAAACACAAATTTATTAAATTCATCAAGTATTGGCATAGAATCGGCTGCCCTGTGGCGGCTGAGGACGTAAAGATTTTAGGAAATAAGTACGCAAAGTATATTATAAATACTCATAAGTACAGTAACAGGGGGACAAGAGATAAAGAAGTAATTAAATTAAAAAATTGTTAACGAATTGCCTGGACTTGACAATAAGAACGACTATCTCACATGGAGAAGAATGGCTATGTGCATAATTAAAAATGACATTGTGTGTTATAGTTTATCATTTTCGTTAACAAAAAATTTAACTTTACGGCAAAGAAAATTAGTGGAAAAATATAAAAATTTGTAAAAGTTTAATTTTATCAGGAGTTTTTATGTTTAGAAGTCCAGTATATGATGTTAAAGCGGTTAAAATTAGTAAAATCAAAGCAAATAATTATAATCCAAATAGAGTCGCTCCGCCGGAAATGAAGCTACTATATGAAAGTATCAAAAATGACGGATACACAATGCCAATAGTTTGTTATTATGATAAAAAAAATGATAAGTACATAATAGTTGACGGCTCCCATCGCTACACGATAATGAAACAATACAAAGATATTTATAAACGAGAAAATGGGAAACTGCCGGTAAGTGTAATTAATAAAGATTTAAGCGATAGGATGGCAAGCACTATAAGACACAATAGAGCAAGAGGGAACTCAGATGTTGATTTAGTATCTAATATAATAGCGGAACTTATAGAAATAGGGAAAACGGGTTCTTGGATATCAAAACATTTAGGGATGTCGGTTGATGAAATTTTAAGATTAAAGCAGTTGACAGGTCTGGCTTCTTTATTTAAAGATCACAAATTTTCAAAGTCATGGGAGCCTAGAGAAATAGACAATAGTTAATGGATAAAGATATTTATTAAACGGTTAGATTAAACAAAAGACGGCATATGAATTAAAATTCATATGCCGTCTTTTGTTTAAAATATCTTTAGTCTCTTTAATAACCTTTTCCCCGATCTTCAAGGATATGATTTATCTTCTTAGAGATTTCTTTTGTTCAACAATTTTCTGAGCATTTTTAACAACACTGCTTTCTGCAATAAAAGTCTTAAAGCTATCCCACATATTCTTTAGTTTATAAGATAAAGGAGCGTTTTCACATCCAATTTCTATGTTTTTGAACACAGGCACCGGTCTAGGATTCGCACTAGGAAGTGGAAATGTTCTATTAACATTTCTAAATGTAACTTGTGTAGGTTCAGCTACAGAAAAAATCTCAGTTAATTCAGTTAATTTAGTCTTAATTATGTAAAATATCGGGGCATTTTCAGGACCAAATTTTCCCTCGTCCGGATTTGGAATTGAAGAAGGTAAAACTCCCTCAGCAAAACTTGCGGAATAAGACATACTGGCAAACATCATTAGAACTAAAACTGCATTAAAAACTTTTTTCATTTTTCTTCTCTCCTTTTTGTATTTTTTTCTAAAGACACATAGACATATTTAGATTTTTTATTTCTTTCATCTTATTTGTTTTTTAATTAAAAAATGAGATGAAATTAATTGGGTCTATAATAATTAGTCCAACAAAGACAAAACATATTGTCCTATTGTTATTTTTTTGTGAAAATTAACAAGGTTATACATCTATAGAGAGACTGAAATAAATAAGGGGGGATTTGGGAAAGTTATTCAATATAATAACGGATTTAATACCGAATATTTTTGATTGGAGCAAGAAATAAAGGTTAATTATGTTTTAGTAAGAGTCGGACTTTTCCAAGATATAGACAGTTACTTCTCTATGCATCCATGCTTTTTCCTCTTGGGCGTTGTTTACTCCTAAGTCTATGCGGTTGCCTTTGATAAGATTACCGGTATCGCCGGCGTAGCCATATCCGTAACCTGTAATAAATAAACGGGTTCTTAATGGGATAATATTAGGATCAACGGCTACTATTCCTCTCTGCATTTTTTGACCCAGCACTGTAACTGTTCCGTCGCCCCAAGCAAGCGGATCTCCGGGATAGTAGGCAGTTGCTATCATTTTAATACTTTTAGTTTTTGACAAATCATACTCTTTTTCCACCTTGTCATTTTTATCAAGTAATAACAAGCGATAGAATTCTTTTGCTCTTATGCTTTCGTTTACAATAATTGTTTCATGTAATATTCCATCATAAAAAATTTCACTTATTGTTTTTATTATATTTTTTTCTATTCCCTTTTGAAGTTCAATTTTTCTAAGATTGGCATTATATTTTTTGCTCCATGTCACTCTAAACGGAATCTGTTCTGATATTTCTTTTTGTTCCTTAGAAACTCTTATTATTTTTATAGTTTGAAAGGGCTTTATAGGCTTATTGGTGTCTCTTGAAACCATATCATACTCACCAATAGCTATACCATTTTGTTCTAAGATAGTTTTTAAAGATATGTCTTTATAAGGTTTTACAATGTAAGTTTTGCCGGCAACTTCTATGAAAGCTCTTGCATATATGTAAGGCAGTTCGGAAATTGCTTTTGACAATATAAAAATGCCAAACGCAATACATGACAATTTTAAAATATTTATTAAATTATTTTTCATTATCTAAGTATGGACGCGATCTAAAGCAAACGCCGAGCTTAGCTGCAATTTCTTTAACTTTTGATGTGTCAAAATCTGGAAATTCCACCGCCGTTATTACAACTTTGGGCATGTATTTTTTTGCTTCATTGACAAATTTTACTATTTCGTCAAAAGACTTTTCTTTAAATATAGGGTTGTTAATTTTATTGTGTTCCTCAGGGTTTGAACCATTTAGACTTACAGAAATAATATCTACCAGTCCTTTAAGCTCAGGCAATACATTTCTGGCGTGGTAAGCATTTGCAAGCCCTGCAGTATTTATCCTAACGGTCACTCCGTGTTCTTTTACCCATTTAGAAATTTCTTTTACTTCTTCTATTCTGATAAGAGCGTCACCATATCCGCAAAAAACAATCTCTTTATATTTTTTTGGATCGCCGATTGATTCTATAGCTTCTTTGGCTGACGGTTCTCTTTCAAGCTTTAAATCGTTCCCGTTAAACTTATTCGCCCATTTATGTTTTACGCAATAAGGGCATGCCATAAAGCACTTATTGGTTATATTAAGATAGAGGCTGTCTCCGAAAACATAAGAAATAGTGTTCATAATTCCTTTATAAATTAAAAAGTTTCATAGCATTTTGAGTTGTAATTCTTGCCGCTTCTTCAAAAACAATATTCTTTATTGCTGCGATTTCTTTTAAAGTTTCAACCACGTAAGATGGCTCGTTTCTTTGTCCTCTATACTTTTGAGGAGAAAGGTAAGGACAATCTGTTTCAACCAACAAATTGCTTACTTCAGTCTCTAAAACTGTCTGTTTCAAATCTTCAGATTTTTTATAAGTCACAGGTCCATCTATACCGAGCAGAAAACCCAAATCAACAAACTCTTTTGCTTGTTGCGGCGTTCCTGAGAAACAATGTATAACGCCCTTGGGAATGATTTTAAGAGATTTCAAAATACTTACAGCGTCCTCGTTGGCTTCTCTTGAATGTATGACCACAGGTTTGTTAAACTTTGCCGCAAGATTAAGCTGGTTAGCAAACGACTCTTTTTGGAGAGCGGCAGTTTGTTCCGAAGAATCGTAATGATAGTCTAAACCTATCTCTCCGACTGCAACGCATTTCTTTTCTTGAATAAGAAGTTCAAGTTTTTTGTAATCTTCCGCTGACACTTTTTCAACATCATTTGGGTGAATGCCAAATGCCACAAAAATATTATCGTGTTTTGAAAGCTCTAAAGCTTTATCCCAATACTGCGGCTCGCAGGATATTTCTACAATTTTTTCTACACCGGCGTTAAAAGCCCTTTCTATAACAACATCTCTGTCTGTATCAAATTTTTCATCTGACAAATGCGCATGCGTATCTATAATCATTTTTATTCCTGTATTAATAGTTATGCCAAACTATAGGGCTAGAAATATACTGGAATGCTACACTATGCGGGGGAACAAAATTCCCGGAATCTGCAAATCTGTACCAGAAACAGAAAAGCCGTCTTTAGGAATTATGCCATTGGTAAAATATTTTTTTGCAACATCAGTTATGTTTCCTGATGCGCCTGTAATCTGCCAAATTTTTTCGGCAAGAATTGGCATAAATGGAAATAAATGCATTGCTATAATATCTATAGCTTGCAAATAAGAATATATGCATATTGCAAGTTTATCCTTATCTGTTTTGGCAAGTTTCCAAGGAGCATCTGTTTCTATCTGTATATTTACAAGAGTAATTGCGTCTTGCAAATTCTCGGCTGCTTTATGCAGCTGCAAATTATCCATATTAGATGCAAAAGTTTCTTTTAACTTTTTTTCAACATTCTTAGCAAGCTCTAAGTTCAAAACAGCCTGTGGAATTTTCAAGTTAAAATTTTTCTCAGCCATTTTGAGAGTCCGTGAGATTAAATTGCCAAGATTGTTTGCCAGGTCCGTATTGTACTTCAACGTTAAACCTTCCCAAGAAATATCTCCATCGGATCCAAACGGTATTACAGTAACGGAAAGGTATCTTGCGGCGTCAACGCCATACTTTTCCACAAGCTCTTGGGGAGATATTACATTCCCTAAAGACTTAGACATCTTGTTTCCATTTAAAGTAAAAAAACCGTGCGAGTATATAGTTTTAGGCAAAGGTAGTTGCGCACTCATCAAAACCGCAGGACAAATTACCGAGTGGAACCACAAAATATCTTTTCCCATTAAATGAATATCTGCAGGCCAATATTTTTTAAATTTGGCTTCATCGCTCGGGTAACCGACCGCCGTTATGTAATTTATAAGAGCATCTATCCAAACATATGCAGTTTGAGATTTGTCAAAAGGCAAAGGAATTCCCCACTCAATAGCGCTTCTGGAAAAACTTATGTCCTCAAGACCAAGTTTTAACTTTCCGACAATCTCGTTTCTTCTTTCCTCAGGTTGTATGTCTATGTGTTCTTTGTGGTTAATGTCTGTTATTCTTTCCAAAAGAGCGTCTTGAAAAGAAGATAATTTAAAAAAGTAGCTTTCTTCTGATTGCAAAATAGGTTTTGTTTTATGAAAAGGACAGCAGCCGTTTTCATCTAAATCTTTTTTAGCAACAAATCTTTCACAGCCAACACAGTACATTCCCTCATATTTCTTCTTAAAAATTAAACCCTTATCAAATAAAGTTTGCACTATATTCTCAACAGCAATGAAATGCCTCTGTTCCGTAGTGCGAATAAAGTCATCATTAGAAATATTTAAAAGTTTCCAAGATTCTTTAAATTTAGCGCTAATCTCATCGCAAAGCTCTTGAGGCTTTTTGCCTTTTGCTTTTGCGGCTTCGGCAATTTTAGATCCGTGTTCGTCCGTCCCCGTAAGAAAGTAAACGTCAAAATTATTAAGCCTTTTCCATCTTGCCATTATATCCGCGGCTATTGTGGTGTAAGCATGCCCTATATGAGGAATGCCGTTTGCATAATAAATTGGCGAGGTTATATAAAATTTCATTTATTTCCCTTTTCGTTGGCGTCTTTAATTTGTTTTATAGTAAAAATTTTAAAAGATTTGTTGCCAAAATCAGCGGTTACTCTTTCTCTTATGGAGTCAATTGCCGCAAGTTTGGCTTTCCCTTCAGGAGTGGATATTACAGAGCCTAGTTCCGGCAAATCTTTTTTTATGTTTTTGTAAGTGTCATTTTCATAAGCTATACAGCACATAAGTCTGCCGCAAAGCCCGGAAAGTTTTGCCGTATTCAAAGACAGCTCTTGATCTTTTGCCATGTCTATAGTTACAGAACTAAAATCTCTTAAAAAGCTCTGGCAACACAACACTTGTCCGCACGTGCCTATACCGCCAATAATTTTAGATTCGTCTCTAACGCCTATCTGAACCATTTGTATTCTCGTTTTTAAAATATGACCTAAATCTTTTATAAGTTCTCTGAAATCCACCCTTGTTTCAGAAGTGTAATAGATAAACAATTTTGAACGGTCAAATGTGTATTGAACGCACGTTAACTTCATGTCTAGCTTATGGTCATTAACCTTTTGCGCAACAGTTTTATAAGCTCTTGCATTTCTCTCTTCGTTATCCGCTATCTTTTTTTTATCTTCTTGCGTTACCTTTCTAAAAATCTTGCCTATCGGATCTTTCCCTTTTTGCAAATTCTTTTCTTTTTCGCAAACAACACCGACTTCAACGCCATGTTCCGTTTCAACTATAACCCTATCGTTCAATCTTAAATCAAAACGACCCGCATCGGCATATATCTTATCTTTGATTTTTCTTACTATTATCCCAACAACCATTGGCATATTTATGTATCCTATTTAACAAAAACAAAACTTCCAATAATTACTTTTACAATTATTGGTGAAAATACTTTTTATGTATGGTATCAAAAAATTGAGAGGAAGTAAATTGTATAATTCGCTGATTAGTGGGAATTAAACTGACGACTAATGGCAAACAGTAATGGCTTTACGGATACCAGAATTGCCCCATAAAATCTTTTCAAGAGTAGAAGAAAAAGGTATTAACTAATACAACTCTTTCCGATTCTAATCAAAAATTTGCATTAAGAAAATCCGTACAAGGTATAATTATTGCAAAAAATTTTCATCTCATCCTCCGAATTTTTTAAAGTTAGTTTATAATTAAAATAATTTTTGTGGATATAAATCTTAATTTAAAAAAAGAGGGGAAACAAATGAAAAAAATTTTAAGTTTGCTTTTGGTTACGCTACTTACAAGTCAGATGTCTTTTGCAGTTGATGGACTAGGATGGGACGGAACATACGAAACTGACGTTGCTAACGAAACTTCTGTTGTTCCTGTTAATGACAAAAGCGGGTTACCAACTTGGGGCAAAGCTGTAATAGGGACAGTAGTAGTAATTACAACTGCAGTAATTGCAGGCATTGTTTATTACTGTTTTGGCTCTAGCACTAACGCTCCTGCAGTTGTAGATAATGCTCAGCATATCTGGCGTTTGGAGGGAATCGTTGCAAGAGCGGTAACTTCTCCGGGGAGATTCCTCGTAGGTCATGAACAGGAGTTTAGAGAAGCTCTCAATGGTTTAGACCCTACCCACGATACTGCTGGAAGATTAGTTCAAAGAAGTAGAGTATTCTTAGCCTCTTTATATCCAGAAAATACTAATTTTGAACGATTGGTCCCAGAAGAAGAGGCATTTTTTGGTCTTTTTGGGGTATAGTCCTAAGAAATACATGTCATTTAAACACAACAATCCACGCCAAGTTCATTCCTTTTGAGCGTGGATTGTTTTTAGTTGTTACAGTAAAAACATTTTTATCTTCGCAATAATATCTTATACTTCTACTTCGTTTACGAGCCTATTTTAATAACACAGTATTACAAGTAATGTTTACAAATCCTGCAAATCAAAAAATAAGTTATCCAAGACTGTTTGAGCATTTACATTTTTCAAAAGCAATGCTCTTGAATTATTTAACATATCTAAAGCGGGAGCGATTTCTCTAGGACAAATTCTAAATTCTTTTTTTGCTTCTGCCGTCATTGCGTCAACGCATTCTAAGGCTCCGGATTTTGCCGTATTTTTTGACAATTCAAGAATATCGGAAATATAAAGTTTTTGAGTTCTTAATTTACGCCACAAAGAGAGACTTTTGGCTTCTTTCTCATCTATTAATCTTTTTGCGGTTTCAAGAGAGCCTTCGCTTAACTCGGCTATTTCTTTTGCTCTGTTTGAGTCTAGCGAACAATTTAACATAAGCCAAGTTGACACCATATCCGCACTTAGAGGTTGAAAAAACAAGGTCTGAGATCTGGAAATTATCGTCTTAGGTATTGTCTCTTTATGTTTTGCAAGCAAAATTATAATTGTATTTTCCGGAGGCTCTTCAAGAGTTTTCAATAAAGAATTGGCTGCCGCTGTATTCATTTTCTCGGCAGGCTCTATTACAAAAACTTTCCACTTGCCTTCATGTATCTTTGTGGACACTTCTTTCTGCATATAACGTATAGTTTCTATTTTGATTATCTTTTGTTTATCTAAATCGCCGCCTTCAAGCTGGGCTTGCTTTACAAAATCTACAAAATGCACGTCCGGGTGTATATTTTTAGTTATCTTGTCACAAGAAGGGCATATCCCGCAAGAGCCGACTTCGCCTTTGACAAAATTACTTGTTGTACAATTAAGAATTTTAGCTAATTCCGACGCCATCAAGCGCTTGCCTACGCCATCTTGACCCATGAATATGTAAGCATGGGCTATTTTTCCGCATTTTATTTGACTTGAAAGCACCTCTTTAACTTTTTGTTGTCCAAGTATATTTTCAAACATTATAATACCGCTTCCAAATATTTTCTTATGAGCATGTGCGTTTTTAACGGCGTACTTTGAGTCTTTATAACCTTTATTCTTTTATGATGTTTTTTTGCCTGACTTAAATATCCTTTTCTAACATTGGTATGGAATATAACAGATTCTCTTTCTATCCTGTCCCCGTCTGCTCCGTAAGACTCTTTATCTAAAAATTTTGCCTTATTTAAACCCTTCTTAGGATCAATATCAAGATATATGGTTAAATTTGGCAATATGCCAAAGGTCGCCTCTTTATTAAGCCGATTTATAAGTTTTATGTCTAGCTTTCTACCATATCCCTGATAAGCTACCGTAGCGTCTGTAAATCTGTCACATATAACGACTTTCCCCGCTTTTAATGCGGGAATAACAAATTCGTCCATATGCTGAGCCCTTGCCGCTTCATATAAAAATAGCTCGCTTAGAGGAACAGGTTGTGAATCCGGGCTCAACAAAATTTTGCGTATAGATTCGGCAAAAAGAGTTCCGCCCGGCTCCCGAGTGAGCAAAACTTTACGTCCAAGTTTCTCTAAATACTCTTTTAACAAATGCGACTGAGTGGTTTTGCCAGAGCCTTCGCCGCCCTCAATAGTTATAAAAACACCTTTATTCTTTTTCATTTTTCCCGTATAAAACGCCGTTATTTAAAGTTTGTTCGTCATTCCAAATTTCTTCTTCAGACAAAGTTGTTTCTATTATTTCTATAGGCATATCGTTTACGATTATCATCGCGCACTTGTACCATTTAAAAGGCTCGTAAAGCGGCATTAGTACTTCATATCCTTTAATAATTTCTTCTATATTATTGTCCGTTTTAAATGCGACATGAACTTTACTTCTTATTTTTTCGTCAAGACTAGATCCCTCGTCAAAAGCGTGGTACTGTATATGAAGACCCAAATTATTAACGCCGTCTTGCGTATACATTTTATAGAGCGGCGAATACTTGGCATTTTTGCCTATTTTTGACTTTTCAATAGGAATGCCTATATGATGGAACGACAGTTTTTTTAAATCCATAAAACCTCAAATTTTGTCTTGGAATTATATCATTTTAAAGTAAAAATAGTATAATGTTTCCAATATTTATAGGAGAAAACTACATGAATATATTCACTTGTCTGGTTTTGTTTTTTGTAGTGGGAGTATATTTAATTGAAACAATAGCAGATTTATTGAATTTAAAAAATCTTTCAAATGTTATTCCACAAGAATTTGAAAATTTTTTTGATAAGGAGAAATATGCCAAAGCTCAAAGTTATCTTAAAGACAATACAAAATTCGCTATTTTTTCTTCCACATTCTCTCTGATTTTACAGATTACTTTTATACTTGCCGGAGGATTTGGATATGTAAATTCTCTGGCTTCTTCTTTTGGAGTTGGAACAGTTTTGACAGGCTTGATATTTGCAGGTATTTTGTATTTGATTTGCGAAATTGTAGCTTTGCCATTTTCGGCTTATTCAACATTTGTAATTGAGGAAAAGTTTGGCTTTAACAAAATGAACGGAAAAATTTTTATAACCGACTTTATAAAATCTTTTATTATAAAAGGAATACTGTATGGCGTAATGTTTTCCGTAATTGTATGGTTATTTTCAAGTATTGAGCATTATGCATGGTTGTACGCTTTTGCAGCAATAACAGCTTTTGAGCTTTTTGTAACTTTTATATATCCAATAGTTATAATGCCTTTGTTTAATAAATATACGCCATTAGAAGATGGCGAGCTTAAAAAGTCTGTTGAAGAATACGCTAAAAAAGAAAACTTTAAAATGAGGGGCTTGTTTAAAATGGACAATTCTAAGCGCTCAACTAAGTCAAACGCTTTTTTTACAGGTTTTGGCAAGTCAAGAAGAATAGTTTTGTTTGATACGCTTATACAAAAACACACAGTACAGGAATTGACAAGCGTTTTGGCTCATGAAATGGGTCATTTCAAACTTGGACATATACTAAAACAGATGATTTTTTCTTTTGTTTCCATGGGAATTATGCTGTTTATTCTTTCTATTTTTATAAAAAAACCTTGGCTCTACAAAGCTTTCCTTATGGACGCACAGCCCATATATGCAGGCGTGATATTTTTTGCTTTCTTATATGCACCTATGTCGTTTGTGCTGTCAACAATATCAAGCTGTTTATCAAGGAAATACGAGTATGAAGCCGACGCTTACGCTGTAACAACTTATAGACATCCTCAAGATATGATAAACGCTTTAAAGAAACTTTCAGTGGACAATCTTTCTAATCTTACCCCTCATAAATTGAAAGTATTTTTAGAATATTCGCACCCTCCTGTTCTTGATAGAATAAATGCGATAAAAAACTTCTCGGAGAAATAAATGGAAAAATTTCTAAAAGATTTACTGATGTCTGACGGAATCTCAGGCTATGAAGAAAACGCCGCAAAAATAATGACCGACGCTCTATCAAAAATGTGCAGCTCAGTTGAAACGGACAATTTTGGAAACGTTATAGGGAAATTAGGCAAAGGCAAGAAAAAAATACAGATAGCCGCACACATGGACGAAATCGGCATGGTTGTAAAGCATGTAAACCAAAAAGGGTATGTATATTTTATCAAAGTAGGCGGAATAAACGACTCCATTCTACCCGGCAAACTTGTAGAAGTTATAAATAAAAAAGGCGAGCATATAAAAGGCATAATAGGAACCAAACCTCCGCATTTAATGACTCCCGAAGAAGCAAAACAGCCTATTAAACACAAAGATATGTTTATAGACATTGGACTTTCATCAAGAGAAGAAGTATTAAAAGTTTTGGATATCGGCGATCAAATAATATTTGAACCTAATGCCGGAGTTCTGCATGGAGACTTTTTTTATGGCAAAGCCGCAGACAATAGAATAAGCTGTTACGCTATGGTTAAAGTTATGGAGGCTCTTTCCAAAATAAAAGATTTAGATGCGGAAATTTACGCCTGCGCCACAGCTCAAGAAGAGGTGGGTCTTAAAGGCGGAAAAACTTCTTCATTTAAAGTAAATCCCAATTTTGCCCTTATAATAGACACCACAATAGCCGGCGACATGCCCGGAATAGAAGAAAAAGTTTCGGCATTAAAACTTGGCAAAGGCGTTGCCATAACAATGATGGAGGCTTCGGGAAGAGGGACAATAGTTCCCCATAAAGTGCGTAAAATTATGTTGGAAGCCGCAACAAAAAATAATATTGCGCATCAAATAGACATTATTGACGGCGGAATGACAGACGGAGCGGCAATTTACACAAACAGAGAAGGAATTCTTACGGGGATATTGAGTATTCCAACAAGATATATTCATGCGCCTTCGTCTGTCTTCAATATAAAAGATATAGAGTCTGCCGTTGAATTGGCAGTTGCAACAATACGAAAAGCGGTTAAAGAGCTTTGAGCTTAAATTTCTGCGTTCTTTCAAGCGGGTCAAGTGGAAATTGTTCCGTTATTTGGACTGACAAAACCGCTATTTTGATTGATTTAGGCTGCAGCTCTAAATATCTTACTGAAAATCTTGATATTTTAGGAATATCGCCGCAAAAATTGGAAGCAGTTATGATAACGCATGCCCACATGGACCACATAAGCGCGTCCGGGTTCAATTTTATTGCAAAAAATAACATACCTATATGTACGCACGAAAATGTGTTGAAAGACATATCTAAAAAGTACGGCGACAAAATTGAAAAATGCGCCAACATAACGTTTTCAAAAAATTTTGAACTTAAAGATTTGGCAATTGAATCTTTTGACGTCCATCACAAAGATAGAAATATTTCAAAAACGCTCGGATTTACTTTTTTTCATTTTTTAAACAAAAGGCAATACAAAATAGGATATATAACTGACACGGGAAAAATTTGCGATAAGATTATAGCTAATCTTATTAATACTAATATTTTGGTGATTGAATCAAACTATAACCGTATGATGCTGGAAGCCAGTTTAAGACCTTACGATAATAAAGCGTGGATTTTAAGCGATAACGGACATTTATCAAACGAATGTGCCGCTATGGCGGTTTGCAAAATAAAAAAATTATCAACAAAAGCAGACAGTTTAAAATATGTTTTCCTAGCTCATATAAGCCACCACAACAACATGCAAGATCTTGCCTTAAAAACCGCTAGAGAAATATTTTCTCAAAACAATATAAACGATATAAAACTTTTTACAGCGAAACGAAAACAAAAATCTCCAACAATAAGAATTAAATAAATGACCGTGCAGGCTTACCTATCGCTTCAATAAGCGTTGCTAGGGATAAATTATTTATTTGTTGAACTAAAAATATTATAAAACTTGGGCTAAAGGAGAGTTAATTGAATGCTTGAAAAATATTTTTTAGTGTTTTGTTTTATTGCGGCTATTGTTGCAAATGTCTCTGCTTTTGAATGGGAAAATGGACGCAGCCAATTTTCATTAGGGCTTGAGATCAGTAGTTACAAATATAAAGAACCGAATTTAATGAGTCTTTCTGGGACAAAGTATGGATTTTCTGGACAATGGTTGTATCGCATAAACTGAGAAAAATCATTTTTTTCTTGCTGTCAGTTTCGGTTCATGAAGGGCAATTCTGAGTACGATGGCGGAATCAATGGAACGAACATTAAAATTGTGGAA
>JAISDY010000004.1 GCA_031264425.1 Endomicrobium sp.
TTGTTGCAGACGATGATTTTAAAATGAAAGCGTTGAAAGACATCTTAGAGGGTCGTTTTGCAAAGAGAGGAGTTTCAATAAAATCTCTTGATTATAAATCTCAAGAGAAAGCTTTTGAAAGATACATAAGACAAGCTGCGGAAATTATTTCGGGTCTCCCTGCAGATAAAGCTAAAGAACTTGTAAGGCTTATAAAAGATTCAAAAATAAAAGTTCAGACGCAGATAGACGGCTCAAAAATAAAAGTTATTTCTCATAAAAAAGACGATTTGCAAGAAGTTATAGCATATCTAAAAAAGACGCCCTTTTCATTGCCTCTTCAGTTTACCAACTACAGATAAGGAGCTAAAATGCCAACCGATAGAGGAAGAATACTGATTATTGACGATGAAGATGGCATAAGGGAACTTTTGACATCTGAGTTTTCAAAACTGGGATATAAAACAATATCGGCTATAGACGGCGAAGATGCTTTAGTTAAATTGAATACCGAAAAAGTACAAGTCGTAATTACCGATATGAAAATGCCTAAACTTGGAGGTCTTGATGTTTTAAAGGTTGTAAAAGATAAATCTCCAGAATCCGAAGTTATAATAATTACCGGGCATGCCAGTGTTGAGGACGCTATTAATGCAATGAGAAGCGGCGCATACGATTTTGTGCAAAAGCCTTTTAATATTGACGAACTTACTGCTCTCGTTGAGAAAGCTATGGAAAAAAGTGAGCTAAGAATTATGGTGGCTTTGTATGAAAGTTCCAACGCTATTTTTTCAAGTTTAGATTTGGAAAATCTGTTTCCGATAATGATATCTTTGCTAAAAGACGCAACAAACTCAAAGGATGTTTCCGTATTTTTGCTTGACAGTAATGACTTGATATATTTGGCTTCGTCTTCAATTCCGATATTTGATTCGCAAAGAAGATATTTGGAAGATTTTATTGCAACTCTATATAACTCTACTACAAAATTTGTAAAAGCTATATTTTTTGATACGGAAAAACCTCCGACAGAATTTGGAAAAATCTCTTTAGCTAAAATTGGAATAAAGTCGGTTTTATTGTATCCGATAGTTTTGAGAAATAAAATGCTTGGATATATGTTGTTGACTAGATCGGCGGAGCAGCCGTTATTTGCTGAGTCGGATATTAATAATACTTCAATATTTGTCGCACAAATTGCTCAGGCTATAAATAATACTAAGCTTTATGAAAAACTTAAAGTTAAAGTTGCCGAACTTGAGCAGATGCTGGTTGAGTTAGAAAGTGCGAAGAAAGAAATTCAGACTTTAAAAGAAGATATGGGTTCATGTCTTTAAAAAATAAAATTATAACCGTAATATGCGAGAAAATTGTGTTTCCCGGAAGGTCTCTTTGTAGATGCGACGACGGAATCGCTTTGTTTACGGAAGGACTTCTTCCCGATGAGCATGCAGATGTTTTGGTTGTAAGGGATAAAAAGTCGTTTAGGGAAGGATTAGTAAAAAAAATTACTTTTAAGTCTTCTAAAAGGACGTCTCCTCTATGTCCGTCTTTCGGACTATGCGGTGGTTGTTCTTTTCAAAATACTTCATATGCAAATCAAGTCAAATACAAACAAGAATACGTTTCAGAACTTTTAGATTTTACAGGTGTTAAAGTTTCTAAAATTTTAATAAGTTCAAATACATGGTTTTACAGAAATAAAATGGAGTTTAGTTTTTTTTCCTCTACAGACGCTTTAGTTGAAGGTAATTTTAAAACGGATTTAGGACTTCACTGCAGGGGAAGTTTCAATAAATACGTATCTGTCCCTCCCTGTTTCATAGCGGATAAAGATTTTTTACGTGCGACAGAAATAGTAAAAAAATTCGCAAATAAAAACAATATTCCCGCTTATAATAATAAAATTCACGAAGGCTTTTTTAGGCATTTGGTTTTGCGTAAAGCCGGGAACAATAATCAGTTTCTTATAAATATAGTTACAAATAATACTGATCAAGAGCAATCGTTTTTAGAACCTCTTACAAAAGAACTAGCAGCTTTTTCAGACAGTATTTATTGGACTATAAATAGCAGAAAGTCCGATGCCGTAGTGTCGGATAAGATTACTCTTATGTATGGGAGACCATATATTACAGAGAAACTTAATGTCGGAGGAAAAGATTATTTTTTTAATATCTCGCCGCTGTCATTTTTTCAGACAAATTCAAAAGGGACGGAAGTTTTGTATAACGAGGTTTTAAGATTGTTAAATCCTTCCAAAGATGACGTTTTACTTGATTTGTATTGCGGTACGGGTACAATCGGGATTTCTATGGCTCATAATGTAAAAAAAGTTGTTGGAATAGAGCAAGTTGAGCAGTCTATTGAAAACGCCAAAGAAAATGCTGTGACAAATAATGTTTCTAATGCTGAATTCTATGCGATGACTGTAGAACAATGGGTTAATCAAAACGGTTCAATATTTGACGTTATAGTTGTAGATCCGCCCAGAAGCGGACTTACTAAAGATGTTGTAAATTTTCTAGTGGACTCAAACACTAAGAGAATAGTTTACGTTTCTTGCAATCCTTCTACTCTTGCTAGAGATTTGCAAATTATAATTGGGAAAAATATATATAATGTTAAGAAAATTATTCCGATTGACATGTTCCCTCAGACACATCATGTTGAGGTTGTCGTTTTATTGGAGCTTAAGTAAATTTGAGGAAAATCCTTACTTTTTTGCCTTTCCTACAGCTTTTTGTTAGTCCTTCTGCACGGGAACTTAGTTCCCATCTGCAACGTCTAGTGGTCAACTTTTTATTCAAAGCGAGGATTAGTTTATGTCAACGGAGAGATTAGTAAAGTGGAGCAAAGAATCTAAAGAGTTTTTTGAAAAGGCAGAAGATAACAGCATAGTTTTAGATTTGGTTATATCGTATGGATGTGCCAGCCAAACAGGTGAAGGTTTTGAAGAATTAGTTAATACAATCAACAGTGAAGAAAAAAAGTTGTTATAACAGACACTTCCTATTTATATAGACACGGTAATCCTGAATTTGCAAAGTATGCAGATACATCAATCCCAAACGGAATGGTACTTGAAAAATAGAGAAGCAATTGAAAAGTTAGAAGTAGAAAAAGAAGTTAAGTCTTGGGCAGTAGGACTAAATACGAAAGAGTTTAAGAAATGGCATGATAAGATAAGAAAAGATTTTGCAGGAGATGAAAGAGGCGAAGGGATAGTATTAGAATTTAGAGATAAAGTAATGCAGGCATCTTCTGTAGCGGCTTATAAAAATAATGTTGATATTAAGGGCTGCATAGACTTTATGCTAGAAGAAACAGCTTACACGTGCGTTTTCTTAGATGATTCGGCTGTGGTGTATCCTTCAAATCTTGCGTCTCCAATAGAAAACACAATTTTAAGGTACAAATATAAATGCAAGCACGTAGATTATAAAATTTCTAAACAATCCCAGAGAAATTCGTGTAACAGTAATATGGAGACTGTTGATAAAGAGATTGTATCTTTTATGAAGAACGATACTAAAAATGTAAATTTCTTTGTTATAGATAAACATGGAATCATGTTTATAAGAATTATGCTTTAAATAGAATTGTTGACAATGTAAATGCTAAACAGTTAAATCCGAAAACTTTGGAGATCAGTTGTGAAGTTATGAGAACTGGCAAACAAATTATTACGGAAGAGCAATCTTTTGAAGGGAATTATTACTTGACTGTTAAGTCTCCATTACTAGTAGATAAAAAGGCAGAAGGGGTAATAGAGCTGTCACTAGATATAACAGACAAAAAAAAAGAAGGAAGATGCAGAAAAGAGAGAAATAGAAATATTAAACCTATTAAAGACTAAAGAGGAATTATATAATGTAGCAAGATGTGTAGCACACGATATAGCACAGCCCGTAAATGTATTAAAAGGATATTTAGATTTAAATAAAAGTTTATCTGGCGAGGAAAAAAAGAATATTTAATGAAGTTGTGCGAAGCATAGAAAATATAATAGAAAATATAGCAGATAGATTGTTAATTAAGTATAGAGGAATTAAAGATATAAAAGAAATGTATTATATATCTATAAAATGGTGTTTAGATAAAATAATTAATCAAAAAAAGAGCATTACAGAACAAAGAGAAATAAGATTTAAAACATCATTTAATTGTAAAGAGTAGGTATTTATAAGAGGAAATTTTATTGATTTTAACAGAATGCTATTAAATTTACTAAATAATGCAGTGGAAGCAATAGAAGGGAAGAAAGGAGAGATAAAGGTTGAAGTTAGGGTAGGAGAAGAAGTAGAGATAAGGGTGAAGGATAATGGGAAAGGAATGCCCAAAGAGATGGCAGAGAAGTTAAT
>JAISDY010000024.1 GCA_031264425.1 Endomicrobium sp.
ATGCGCATATTCTAAATGCGCACCGTGTTCTTCTAAATTTAGTGTAAATAACAAACCTTTTGTTTGCACAAATCCCGTTAATTATAAATGTTTAATTGATATACCTAATTTAGATATTGTTAATGCATGTCTAAAATTATTGGAGGAAAATAAATGAACTATTATTTTGATGCTCGTTGTGTTAATTTTGAAGTTGATTTTTATCAAAATTTTAAACTTCCACAATATATATTGCAACAGATTTCTGCTTTTAAAAAAGATATTAAAATTCTTGACATAGGTTTTGGTCCTGCGCATTTCTTAAAAGCATTTAAAGATTTAGGATACCAAAATGTCTTTGGTGTTGACATCGACGAGAATGCAGTAAAAAATGCTATTGCCAAAGGATTTGATGTAAAACTGATAACAGATTTAAAGGAATATTTGCAAAATGACAATAATGAAAAATTTGATTTTATTATCATGTCGCATTTAATAGAACACTTAAAAAAAGAAGAAGTTATCCCTATCTTAAAACTAATATATGAAAACAAACTGAATGGCAACGGTAAACTTTTTATCGCTACTCCTAATGCACAAAGTTTAATTGGTTCATACTGGCGTTACGAAGATTGGACGCACGAAACAATTTTTACTTCGGGCAGTTTATATTATGTTCTGTATATGACTGGCTTTAGAAATATAAAATTTCTTGATATTTATGGACTTTCTTATTCAAAAAAGTTTTTAAATCCTGTTAGATTTTTATTTTTTAAAGCATATGAATTTTATTTGAAAATAAGAAATAAAATCTTTTGCAATATCTATCACAAACCAAACCCTGTAATCCTAACATACGAAATAAAATGCATAGCAAAAAAATGAAAATCATAAGTTTCAACGTTTTGCATATTGGCGATTTTGTATTGACCACATCGGCTATTGCCATTTTAAAAAAACTTTTTCCTGATTTTGAAATAACCGTTGTAGCGCCAAAGACGGTCAGAACTCTTTGCGAAAATAACCCTGTAATAGACAAAACGCTTTATTGTCCGTATCCGGAATACAACTTTAAAAGTCAATTAAAAAGAATTTTTTGGTTTATTTTAAACTATCCTAGACTTTTCTTTTATCATTATGATTTATGCTTGATACTTGATTCTTCTCGACTTTCAATAATGTTTGCAAAAGCACTTTTTATCAAAGACATTATCGGTATTGATAAAAATTTAACTGGAATTAACGTAAAAGAAGATTTAAAAAAGTATTATGACGGCTCTTTGCATCCGATAAACCGTTCACAGACAATAGTAAAATCTCATTTTGGAATTTATAACAATGCTCTGCCTGTATTACCAGATTATTTAAAATATGAACAAGAAACGCAGAAGTTAATAAAATATAAAAACAATATAAACATAGCCTTATGTTTAAAGGGATCTGTAGCAAAAAGAGGCAAAGGCTCGCAATGCGCCATTGATACGAAATGGAATCGCAATAATTTTGCGGAAACAATTAAACTGATCAAATCAAAATTTTATAATGTAGATTTTTATATAGTGGGAGCAAAAAATGAAGCCGATTACGCTCAAGAACTTGCTAAACAGGAAAGAATTGAAAATTTGTGTTCCAAAACAACTTTAGTACAATTGATGGCATTTCTAAACAACGTTGACTTACTTATATCTGTTGATACAGGAACAACACATTTAGCGGCAAAGACAAAAACAAATATATTAGTTTTAAAACCAAATTATAACTTTATAGCTCCTGTGTCCCATAGATTAACTGTCATAGCGGCAGATAAAATAAATCTTATAACTCCTCAAATGGTTTTTAATGCTGTTGATAAATTTTTAACCAGTTATTTGAAATAATATTTATATCATAGCGTTGAGCGGTTTTTATATTTTTTTTGCCGAGTTGGTCTCTTTGTTCTTTATTAAGTTCCATTACGTATAGCATTTTATCTTTTAATCTTTGACTGTCCTTAACAGGAATTATAAAGCTATCATCATTTAATACTTCTCTGACTCCGCCTGCGTCTGTAGCTACAACAGGTAATTTGCAAACCATCGCCTCTACTACCACAATCCCAAATCCTTCCCAAGAAGAGCTTAAAACGAAACAATCCGCTGCACTGTAATAATCCACAATATTATCTTGTTTACCTGCAAAAATAATTTTATCTGAAAGATCTCTTTCTTTTGCTAAATTTTCTAAATCGGAACGTAGCTCACCGTAACCGACAACCATAAGTTTAGGAGTTTTTTTGTACCATGCACCCATTGCAAAGGCTTCTATTAGCGTTCTATGATCTTTTGCAGGTACTAATCTGCCTACATTTAGAAACACAAAATCGTCGTCATCTATTTTGTATTGTTGTCTTATTTTCTGTCTTGCTTGTGGGTTAAGCTTGAATTTTTCCAAATCTATACCGTTATAAACCGTTCGGCTTTTCTTAGCACTAAAAGCCTTTCTTTTGACAAAGTAATTAGTGGCTTCTTGCGAGACATTTGTGTTTAAGTCAGATAAAAAATCCGTTGTTCGGTATAAAAACATTCTAAAATCTCCGCCAATGTAACTATTATGCTCCGTTGATATAAGTTTGGGGATTTTAGCAAATAGGCGTAAAATACGAATGAATATATTTGCATGAAACATCTGCCCGTGGACTATGTCGGGCTTAAAATCCTTTAATATTTTCCAGACTTTAATCAGGCAAATAAAAAAACTCGCAGGATTTTTCTTCATATTAATCCCGTAAGTCTTAATTGATGTATCAATATTTTTCTGATTTAAATTTTCTCCAACAAGATAAATTATCATCACATTGTTGTCTAACCGCGATATGTGATTAGCAATATTGACAGTAACCTTCTCCGCTCCGCCAATCCCAAGACCTGTGATAACATATGCTATCTTCATATTTTTATTATACACAAAATTAATTATCCTTGACCAGCTTGCCAATTTTATGTATAATCGGTACTAAGTTGTAAATAAGTTTCGGATGAGAGGAATATATTAAATGGCAAAACTTAAAACTGGCAGACATACATCTGCTCTTAAAGAAGCAAGAAAAGCAGAGAAAAGAACTGAAAGAAATTCAAGCATTAGAAGCAAGATAAAAACTGTAATAAAAAGAGTTGAGGAAGCTGTAAAGAAAGGCGATGTTAAAGTTGTTCTAGAACAGTTGGCAACAGCTTTTTCAGAATGGGATAAGGCTGCAAAGAAGAATGTTGTCCATTCTAAAGCCGCTTCAAATCAAAAAGCAAGACTGTCAAAACTTGTGGCTAAACTAAAGAAATAAATAATTTTTGAAATACTAAAAGCCCATATTCCTAAAAAGGAATATGGGCTTTGCAATTTAGATGATAGATATTATTTACATACAAACAATATGGCTTTTTCTAAAGCCGACACAGCATCGTTGCCGCCAGTCTTAATAGATGTATCAGCCTGTAATATACTTTTTAAACTTTCCTTTAAAGTTTTTGTATTGTGTTTCTTGAGATTTGAAAAAAATGTCCCCGCATAAAAACTGTGTATTCTAAGAGATGATGCAACTTCAGAAGCGGACATATTTTGTTCTTCCAACATACTTTTAGCATTGAGCATTTTTCTAATTGAAGAAGATATTGCTGAAAGCACCATTACAGGCTCTTCCCCTTCGTTTAATAATTTTTCTAATACAAATATCGCCCGTTTTAAATTTTTAGATTCTATATACGAAGATAAGGCATAAATATTTACTTCTTTTGTATATCCCCCGACTTTTTCCAAATCGTTTTCTGTAATTTCTTTTTTATTTTTTCCGACATACAACGATAATTTTTCTATCTCGTTTGAAATATTTAATAAATCAGTGCCGTTTTCTTCAAGAATTCTTGAAATAATTTCAGAAGAAGCATTTTTACCTTTATCAGTTAAAACAAATTTTATAAAGTCTTTCGCCTCACTTTCATACTGTTTTCTACAATCCACAGCAACACAATTTTTTGAAGATGTGCAGGCGTTTACAAGCTCTCTTCTCTTCGCAATAGTTTCTTTTTTATAATTATCAGAATATAAAAGAACAAGGCAGGAAGTATCCGAAGCGTTTGATAAATATCTCGTAATATGTTCGGCGTCTGTAGCCCTCATCTTATTTATACCTTTTACTATTATCAACCTTTTATCGCTTAAAAAAGGAAGAGTAAAAACAGCATTTAAAATATCTTCTGAATTTGAGTCGGACGCATAAAAAACTTCTCTATTTAAATCATCCACAGCAAGCAATTTTTCTATCTTATTAAGGCATAAATCAATGAGATAAGCCTCTTCGCCCGCGAATAAATACACAGGCGAAGTTTTTTTTGACTGTATTAACTTGTTAAAATCTTGAATTTTTAAAATAGGCATTTTTGGAATAACTATTACTTTATGCTTGAAAAAGCGGCTCTTCCCAAATATCTTGCTTTTGAACCTAATTCTTCCTCTATTCTTAAAAGTTGATTATACTTACACATTCTATCGGTTCTTGACGCAGAACCTGTTTTAATCTGACCCGTATTTAAAGCAACGGCTAAATCTGCGATTATACTGTCTTCCGTTTCTCCTGAACGGTGAGACATAATAGCGGTATAACCGGCTTTATAAGCCATTTGAACAGCAGCAACAGTCTCTGAAAGCGAACCTATTTGATTGACTTTTATAAGAATAGAATTTGCAATATGCTTATCTATGCCTTCTTTAAATATTTTTGTGTTCGTCACAAAAAGATCATCCCCGACAAGTTGTAATTTAGATTTTAATTCTTGAGTAAGAGCTTTCCAGCCATCCCAGTCCGATTCGCTTAAGCCGTCTTCTATGGACACTATAGGATATTTCTTCAAAAGATTATCGTAAAAAGCAATCATGTCTTGCGAAGTTTTTACTTTGTCTTTTACTTCGCCTTCAAGATTATATTTGCCATTATCATAAAGCTCGCTTGCGGCTACGTCTAAAGCAAAAACTATGTCTTTGCCGACTTCATAACCTGCGGCTTTAACGGCTTCGCATATTACCTCCAAGGCTTGTTCATTAGAGGTTAAATTTGGAGCAAATCCACCTTCGTCGCCGACACCTGTTGCAAAACCTTTGCTATTTAATACTTTTTTCAAGCTGTGAAAAACTTCGCAGCCTGTTCTTAAAGCCTCATGAAAATTAGGAGTGTTTATAGGAGCAATCATGAACTCCTGCAAATCAACATTATTATCGGCATGTTCGCCACCGTTTATAATATTCATCAAAGGAGCAGGCAAAATATATTTATCACTTTTGATCTCATAAGTCTTTCTTACATACTCATATACAGGAAGCCTATTTGAAATAGCCCCTGCTTTAGCGCACGCAAGAGAGACTCCAAGTATAGCATTAGCTCCTAAATTGCTCTTAAAGTCCGTACCGTCAAGCTTTATCATTGTTTCATCTATTTTTTGCTGTTCGGTTACGTCAAGTCCGACTATTTTTGGAGCTATTTCCTTATTAACGTTTGACACGGCTTTCAAAACGCCTTTGCCGCCGAACCTTTTTTTGTCGCCGTCTCTAAGTTCAAGAGCTTCTCTGGAGCCAGTTGAAGCGCCGGAAGGAACAGCCGCTCTTCCTAAAGTTCCATCGTCCAATAAAACATCCACCTCAACGGTAGGATTTCCTCGCGAATCAACAATTTCTCTTCCTGTAATTTTTTTAATCTTTGCCATAAATGCCTCCTCTACGCATTGCTTTTATTGTCCTCTTCTTTGCTTGAACCGCTATCCTTTTCACTCAACATTTCAAAAAATTTAACAGAAAACTTTTCGCCAAGTACGCTATTGTCCGAACAAACTTCAACAGTTACATTTTTGGAGTCTGTTTCCGTTATAAAGACTCCTGCTTCTGTTGAATCCAAACAACAATCCTTAAAACTTTTGGCAAAATCAAAAGCTATTATATAACCTTTATCAAAATTCTTATGAGTTACTCTTGCTTTCAGTTCTTTTATTATTTCAAGAGTTTTGTCAAAACAATCTTTTTTTGACATTTTAAAATTTTTACTAAATCTTTTGGTCTTTTCTGAATAAAATTTTTCAGTAGAATAACCTAAAAATCTTTTTATTCTACTAAATAAATCAAAAGAAACTCTAAGCATTAGCGATACGCCTTTGTGTTCACCTACGTAACACTGCCCGCTTAAATCAAAGTAAAAATCCTTAAAGCTATCAGAAACGCCTAATTCTCCTATGCCGGTTCCCCCTTTTAATGTCGGGAAACTATCAGCTGAATCTTTAATGCCAATAGTTCCTATAGTCGCATATTCCCATGCTGCCCCACAATAAGCGGCGGCATGGTTACTAAATATAAAAGAAACCCTACTTCCAACTCTTATACGTTGAGAGTCAATATCTGAAAACCTAAGAAATGTGCCGTCATTTAAATGAACATTTTTGCTAAACTTGCGTGTGAAAAAATATTTACCGTAAATATCAAGTTTTAAAATATTGCTTACTTTGAACGCATAACCAGATCCTATATGGCAGGTCGTATATAATGCCCTGTAATCGTACTTTGTTACCTTATTAAATTCAAAATCTGTTTGATTAAAACCCGTTCTGCCTGAGAACTCGCTGTAAAAATTTTTATTAAAATCAATATGCCCCAACAATCCGCCGCCACTGTAGTCGGAATTTCCCAGTCCGGCGATGGGTAAATCGCTGTACCCGTCATAAGAACTCACGCCGTGTTCAAAAAATGGACCAAGAGTTAATTCTCCCAAACCGATATTAAAACTTTTTGTTAATCCCACAACTAAAGATGTTATGCCTAAATCAATGCGATTACCTTGAGAGTCGGTTTTACATTTTGATTCTCCCGTGTAAACCGCACTAAATAAAGAAAGGCTCCCGCTACTGTTTGGAGCTACAGACGAAACTGCCGCCATAACTCCTTTATCTGCCACAATGTCAGCGCCACGATTTAAAAAAGCAACACTTGCGGCAACACCTTGGGCATAAGCATAATCATTTCCGGTTGCATATATCTTTCCTGCAAAATATAATAAAAAAACAAACGAAAGCGCTAAAAAATATCCCTTAAAACTAATTAGACGAATGTTCATTTTTGAAATTCCTAAAAAATGCTATGATTATGGCTATGATATTAAAACACAATTATACAATTCTTTTACATTCCTAAACAAGATAACATAAAGAGCTATATATACAAATGGAGGTTATAAATGTTGAAATTATCGCCCAAAGTTTGCATTGTAGGATGCGGAAATGTTGGAATGCGCTACGCTTATTCAATGATGATAGGCGGCGTAGCAAGAGAAATGGTTCTTGTAGATTACAACAAGAACAAAGCCGAAGGCGAAGCCATGGACTTGTCTCATGGCGCGCCCTTTGTATCTCCGATTAAAATATATGCCGGCGACTATAAAGATTCCGCAAATTCAGACTTGGTCGTAATAACTGCCGGAAGAGGACAGAAGCAAGGCGAAACAAGAATAGATTTAATAAAAGGAAATGCCGAAATTTTTAAAACAATTATTCCTGAAATTGTAAAATATTCGCCTAAAGCAATAATCCTTGTAGCTACAAATCCGGTAGATATTTTGTCTTATATTACTTACAGAATTTCAGGAAAACCGTCTCGCGAAATTATAGGTTCCGGAACTGTGCTTGACACCGCCAGATTTAGATACCTCATAAGCAAAGAACTTAACGTTGACTCCAGAAATATTCATGCTTCAATTTTTGGAGAACATGGAGACAGTGAATTTCCCATGTGGAGTAAAGCTGTAATCGGGGACATATTCTTTAGAGATTATTTTGAAGCACAAAACAAAGAAAAAGGAGAACAAAAACTTAAAGAAATCTTTGAAGATGTTAGAGATTCGGCTTATGAAATTATAGAGAAAAAAGGCGAGACCTCTTACGGAATAGGGCTATCGCTTACAAAAATATCAAAAGCTATCTTAAAAGATCAAAACAGCGTATTGCCGGTATCGTCATTACTTGAAGATTATTATGGTATAAACGATGTATATTTAAGCGTACCGGCAATAGTGCATAAAAACGGCATCAGGCAAGTTATGAAAATTGATTTTGACAAAGAAGAACTTAAAGCGCTACAAAACTCTGCCGCTAAAATTAAAGAAGTTATAAAAGCAAGCGGATTCTAGCGACGCCAATGCATTCCAAACTCAAAACCCCTGTTGCCAATTTTAACTTCCC
>JAISDY010000023.1 GCA_031264425.1 Endomicrobium sp.
AAGACAATCACTGGAATGTTGAAATTGAAAATCTCGCCGCTGGAAGAAGAATTACAATAGAAAATACCAAAAGATATAGGGATCATAGATGAAAATTTTAGCTGTTGAAACTTCAGGCAAAACATTTAGCGCAGCGTTAAACGAAAACAACATTACCATAGCGTCATGTTATTATGAATACGGACACATACATTCCGAAATAATTATTCCCGCTGTAGAAAGACTGTTAAAAGATACGCTTATTCCCATTGAAAGCATAGATAAATTTGCCGTGTCCGCAGGTCCCGAAAGTTTTACTGGAATAAGAGTAGGTATGACGGCAATCAAAACATTCGCACAAATATTGAATAAGCCCATAACAGCCATAGACTCTCTGACGATTTTAGAAAATTCCATTATTGAAATAAAAGGAATAAAAATAGTAGCGGCTATAGACGCACTAAGGAATGAGGTTTATGTTAAACAAAAGAATGAAGTTATTATTAAAAACATTGATTTATTTATAAAAGATTTAAAAAAGTACAAAAATAAAATTCTGGTAATAGGAAATGCGTCGGAAATATACAGAGAAAAATTTGTAAAGAGTTTTGGAGAATACAGCGTTTCCCTGCCTCATATAATGAATATGCCCAAGGCAGAAGTTTTGGCTTCTCTGGCATGCAATCTGCCAAATTCAAATTATACAGATATAAAACCCCTTTACATACGCAGCTCTTGGGCGGAAGAAATAAAGAAAAGGTAGAAGATATTATCTTTAAGACCTTTACTTTGATTAAATTTTTATGCTTATACTATTTTTTCTTCCTTGAAACTTTTTTAGATGTCTTTCTAATAATCTTTTTAGATCCTGTTTTTTTAGCTTTTTTAACAATTTTTTTGGCAAACTTTGATTTCACAATTTTCTTTACGCTTTTTTTTGCAGGTTTCTTAGTGACTTTTTTGGCTTTTTTACTGATCTTAGCTTTGGACTTAATTGTTTTCTTTTTCTTTAGTTCAGGCGCTTTTATTTGCTCTTTTGCGTTTATATTTATAATTTTAGCTTCACGCCATACGCTTTCAAGATTATAAGAAGATCTTACTTGCGGAGACATAACGTGAACAACCAGCCCTCCGTAATCTATAACTCTCCAAGTGGATGAAGATATGCCTTCTCTCCTAACTGGAATTACAGCGTCTTCATATTTAAAAGTCTTTTCAATATCTCCAGAAATTGCGTTTATTTGTGGTGCGGACTCTGCAGTCGTTACAACAAAATAATTTGCTATTGTCGTTAGATCTTTGACATCTAAAATAACTGTGTCTATAGCTTTTTTATCGTCTGCTATTTTAGCGGCTTTCACTGCCAATTTAAAAAAATCAATGTTTACCATTAGCATCCCCTTTTTTATCAAGACTATCGTAAATCTTGCAATCTTTTCCGATAAACACATTTATGTCAGCATAAACGCTTGAATTATAAGAAACTATTATCTTCCCTGCGCCTAAAATCTCAGCTATCTTTAATGCCTGTGTAAAATTTCCTCTATAATCCTTTATTAGAGTTGTATCGTACACAATAGGAAAACTCCCCCAATCCAAAACGTCAAACTTATTTGCTCTTAAAAGCCATGTTATTTTTTCAGCCATACGAGGTTGTCTTGAAGCGTTTTTTATATCAATTGCAACACTCTTTTTATTTATATCCGTATTGTTATAATATATTTTATCCAAGAACTCTTCAATATCTGGTTTGTTAGGCTCAATTCGCATTCTTCCATGTTTTACAGGCATGTCACAAAACATAACTATAGATCTCTGTTTCTTTATTCTAAAAATCAACGTAATTAACGATATTTTCGGAATATTCGTATTTATATATTTATAATTTTTTTGAATTTTAAAAAATCTATAAGGGAGTAAATATAAAACTCGCTCTATTGTTTCTAAACAATTCAACAGCTCTAAATCTTTATTTTCAAACTCAGTTACGGCTAATAGGGATTTAATGTTTTTATCGCTACCAAACATATCGTTAAACGTTTTAAAGCTCATATTAATATAAAAATCTGATGAAGCGGCATTGCCGATGACTTCATACAAATCCAAATAAAATCTATCTACGGCACTGCCTAAACCTTTTTTTGAATTTTCATAAAATAGAGTTTTTAAACTTCTAGCTCTTTTCTTTTTCTTAAATACAACGGCTTCAGTATTCACACTTAAAACTTTTAATAATTTGTTTTTAGAGTCGTATATAATTTGATATGAGTCAAAACGGTCTGCAAACATGCCGTCTGAATCATACAACAAAACTGAAAAAGAGAATCTGCCATTATTTTTAATTTTTCTAAATACTACATCGCGTTTATATATGTAGATGTACACCGCATATAATGTAACAAAAACAGCCAAAAATAGACAAATACTAACAACTTTTATTTTACTAGTTCTTTTTAACGTTTGAAACATACCAATTCCACGTATCTATAGTTTGAGGACAAAGCCAACCGCTACTGCGGATAACATAGGCTATTTTCTGCACAAGCACCTCAAAAAAAGCCTTGTTCAAATCTTCTTTTGCCAATTTTCTTAAATCTCCGGCATGTTTCCATTTTCTGTCATGTGAAATAGAATCCGACACAAAAATTAAGCGTTCCAAAATGCTCATATTTTCTCTGCCAAGCGTATGATACTTTATAGCTTTTAAAAGAGACTCGTCTTTTATTTTAAAATATTCCCGCGCAATTATTTCACCAGCAAATGAATGAAGAAGATGCGGAGAATTAGCGGATATTTCTTTAAAATATTTAAAATTTTTTTTACGATTTTTAAAGAATTTTACCAATTCTTTGTCTGTCATGGATTTTGCGCAATCATGCAAAAGTCCTGCAAGCCATGCCTTTAGGGCATTAACGCCATTTTTTTCTGCAAGCGAAACCGCAAGATTTGCAACATTGTAAGAGTGCTCTAAGCGTTTGGGGTTTAGATGCAAAGATAAATATTCAAAAATCTCTTCATCAATATCTGTGTTCATTTGTAGAGTCTCCGCTTAACAATATAACTATAAACTTTTTTATCTAGGAACAACTCAGATTTTTTAGAGCCTTCTTTTATCATTTGTCTTATTTCAGTGGATGAAATATCTTCAGTTTCATTTTGAGCAAATATACATCTGTCCAAATATTTTGTGTCTTTTTTTATTTTTATGCCGGGTCTTTTAACGACCATAAACCTATAACGGCTTACTAAATAATCTATATTTTTCCAAGTAGGCAATTCTAAAAGAGAATCTGAACCTATAATCATATATATTTCATCTTCTGGATACAAACTTTGAAAATAATCTAACGTTTGGTATGAATAGACCACTTTCTTTTTTAAAACTTCGTACAAACTTATTTCAATTTGTGGCAAACCTTCGGTAGCAATCTTCAACATTGCAATTCTGTTATCAATACTTGCGTACTGTTTACTCTTATGCGGAGGAGCGTAGGCTATGACAAAAATAACTTTCTTGAAGTCGCAAGACTCTAAAGCAAATTTTACAAGCTGAATGTGCGACTTATGGACAGGATCAAAAGAACCGCCAAAAATGGCTATTTTACTCATTTATACTTCCTATATTTTTTGCTTCTATCCAACCAGAAACGTTCTCATCTTTTGAATGTACATTTATATTTATCCAATCTTCGCTTTCTGAAACTATATTGACAACTTTGCCTTCGGAAAGTCTAAAAATCTCTGGGTTATTTTCTCCCGATCCGCTCCTTATAACCGACGACGACAAGACAACAGCTTTTTTAACCGAAAATTCGTCGCAGCCTTTTAAAACAAAAAGCGGCAGGCATATAATCAAAAAAAATGTAAATAAAACAACAATTCTTTTAAGAGACGAATTCCTTTTTAAAAGAAATAAAGAAAAAGATAACAAAAATAAAATTATAAAAATTGATAAAGCTATTGTTATCTCATTTAAAGAAAAATGTTTCAAAAGAATGTCTTGAATATTTTGATCTCTTGTTTGTCCCGCCTCAGCATGCAAAAACCGCATGTTTTCTTCTATATCTTTATCCCAAGGATCAAGCTTTGAAGCTTTTTCTATGTTTAAGATTGCTTTGCCAATATTGCCAGCTCTGTAATATGCGTTTGAAAGATTGTAATAAACATAAGGATTTTTTAATTTTTCTATTTGTATAAGACTTTCATATATTTCAATGGTCTTGAGAAAATCTCCTTTTTTAAAGCTGTTTTCGGCATTATCTATCTGAGTTTGATGTATGTTTTTGGCAAAACAAACGCCACAAATCAAACAAACAGTAAAAATCAGTATAAATTTTCTCATAGTTATTCCATAAAGAATGCGTGTGAAATACACGACAAATTTTTATCATTTTCCGTTCAAAATAGCATAAAAAGCGACGGCAAAAATCTCTGCCGACACTCTTTAAAGTAATGTGTATCACACTAAATCTTTACAAGCCTTCCATACTTGAAAGCTCCATTTGTTTCAAGAAATCTTTATTAGACTTTGAATTTAAAAGCCTTTTTCTTAATTCTTCCATAACTTCTATGGAATTCATTGAATTCATCCATTTTCTGAGTATCCACATTTTATTTTTTTCGTCTTCATTTAAAAGAAGATCTTCTTTTCTAGTCCCTGAACGCAAGAGATCTATAGCGGGAAACACTCTTCTATCGGCAAGCTTTCTGTCAAGATAAATTTCACAATTACCAGTACCTTTAAATTCTTCAAATATAACGTCGTCCATTCGGCTACCAGTTTCCACAAGAGCGGTACCTATTATCGTTAAGCTGCCGCCCTCCTCAATGTTTCTTGCCGCGCCAAAAAATCTTTTTGGTCTCTGCAAAGCGTTTGAGTCTAATCCTCCTGAAAGAACCCTTCCGCTTGAAGGCATAGCCGTATTATAAGCTCTGGCAAGTCTGGTAATAGAATCCAAAAGAACCACAACATCTTTGCCGTTTTCAACCATTCTTTTGGCTTTTTCTATAACCATCTCAGAAACCTGTATGTGCCTGTCTGATGGCTCGTCAAAAGTTGAAGAGATAACCTCACCCTTTACAGAGCGTTGCATGTCGGTAACTTCTTCGGGTCTCTCGTCAATAAGCAACACCATAAGCACTATATCTGGATTATTTTCAGTAATCGCATTCGCTATTTTCTGCAAGAGTACAGTTTTACCATTCCTTGGAGCGGAATTAACAAGCACTCTCTGACCTTTTCCTATGGGTATCAGCATGTCAATAACTCTTGTGGATACTTCTTCTTTTTTTGTTTCAAGAACAATCTTCTCATTAGGATATAAAGGTGTCAAATTATCAAATAAAGCCCTATCCCTTATACCTTCCAAATTCTCTTGCCCGTTGATTGATTTAACTTGAAGCAAAGCAAAATACCTTTCCGACTGAGCCTGCGGAGGGCGAACATATCCGGCTACAGTATCGCCTTTTCTCAAAGCAAATTTCTTTATCTGAGACGGAGAAATATAAATATCATCCGGACCCGGCAGATAGTTATAGTCTGGAGATCTCAAAAATCCAAATCCATCAGGTAAAATTTCTAAAACGCCTTCATCATAAACTAGTTTATTTTCTTTTGACTGTGCCTCAAAAATTTTAGCTATCAATTCCTGTTTTCTTAAACCTGCAACACCGTCAAGTTTAAGCTTTTTTGCCGTCTCTATCAGCTCTGTCATTGTTAGCTTAGACAAAACTGACATGTTCATAGATTTATCTTTTTCCATTAACTCCCTCCTCGGAGTCCAAAACACTATACAACAAATTAATTAAAAGAGAATTGTAAACAATTTTAAAGAATAGCGTAGTTTGAGTTCCATTAACTACCATTAATTTGATTTATTTAGCTTGTTATTTTTGGCTTGTGAAAAGATATTAGTACAATAACAACGTGATGGAATATTATCATTATTTAAAATTAGATGTCAATAATCCATATATGTTTTCTATTTTTTTTTTCAGAGAACTTTTAGAACCCGAGTTATCCACCACAAAATCGGAAAGTTTAATTTTTTCTTCCATAGGCATTTGGGAAGCTACCCTTTTTTTTATTTCATCATCGTTTAATCCGTCGCGATGCGCCAAACGTTCAACTTGAATATCATAAGGAATCTTAATCGTAACAATTTTATCGCAAACTTTGTCTAAGCCTGTCTCAAAAAGAAGAGGAGCGTTGACAACTATAACTTTTTTCCTCGCAATTTCTTTTGAAATGATTTCGTTTATACGAGAAATTATACGACTATGAAGAATTTCCTCAACTTTCAACTTGGAACTAACATCGGAAAAAATTATGTTAGCGAGCTTTTTCCTGTTTAAAGTCCCCTCTACAGATAAAATATCGTCTCCGAAAACCTTCGCAATCTCTCGCAAAGCAGGCTTGTCTTTGCAAGTAAGCTCTTTTGCAACAGCGTCTGCATCTATACAAAACGCGCCTAACTCCTCAAAATATTTAGCACTTTCGCTTTTGCCGGAAGCAATGCCACCTGTCAAACCTATTATCATATCCTTTTCATCTCTCCCCAATTATCTCCAATTTTAACATCAATAAGCAGGGGAACATCTAATTTAACCGCATTTTCCATCTTATCTTTTACAACTGAGATTATAGTTTCCTTCTCTTCAAGAGGAACCTCAAGGAGAAGATCGTCGTGAACCTGCAAAATCATTAAAGATTTATAGCCTTTAATTTTAAGTTCATTATATATGCCTATCATTGCAATTTTTATTATATCTGCAGAACTGCCTTGAATGGGAGTATTTAACGTCATTCTTTCACCGGCATTTCTTACCTGAACATTAGATGAATGAAGCTCCGGTATATATCTCACTCTCCCCGTAATAGTAGTGACATATCCATCGTTTAAAGCCTGCTCTACTATAAGTTTCATCCAAGTTTTTACACCATTGTATTTTTCAAGGTATCCGTCAATATAGTCTTTGGCTTTAGCAACGGGTATATTTAACTGTTTTGAAAGACCAAAAGGCGATATTCCGTAAACTATGCCAAAATTTATGGATTTCGCCGCATTTCTCAAACTATCAGGCAAAGGCTCGGATTTCTTTATATTAAATATTTCCCTCGCCGTGGCGGCGTGAATGTCTGCCCCTTCATTAAAAGCGTCAATAAGTTTTTTATCTCTTGAAATATGAGCTAAAACCCTTAAGTCAATTTGAGAATAGTCGGCTGATATAAAAATTTCCCCCGATTCAGGGATAAATGCTTTTCTAAACTCTCTGCCATAAGTGGATTTTATAGGAATATTCTGCAAATTAGGATCTGTTGAAGACAATCTTCCCGTAGCCGTTACAGCTTGGTTAAAAACTGTGTGTATTCTATCTCCATAATAAGCGCAGTAATTATTTATAGGATCTATGTATGTGCTTTTTAATTTTTGAAGTTCTCTGTATTTTAAAACTTCTGAAGGAAATTCGTAAGATGAAAGTTCCAGTAAAACGCTTTCATCCGTAGAGTACCCCGTTTTCGTCTTTTTTATTATAGGAAGATTTAGTTTTTCAAACATTACGTGGGCAAGCTGCTTTGGCGAATTTATATTAAATTCTTTGTCTGACATCTTGTATATATTATTTTCAGCATGCTTTAATTCGGAGACAATTCTTTCATTAAACGCTCTCAAAAAAGAAGCGTCTATTTTTATGCCTACTATTTCCATTTCTGAAAGAATTTCAATCAAAGGCATTTCCATATTAAAGAAAAGATTAGCAAGATTCTTTTCTTTTAGTTGAGTTTCAAATATTTTGTAAAGAGCAAACTCCGCAGCCGAAAATAAGTTTGCATATTTAGCAACATGATCAATCGACAAATCGGCGAAAGAAATTTTTTTTATGCCCTTTCCGCTAAAGTTTACACTGTCCATTTCAAAATTTAGATATTCCTTTGATAAATTTTCAATTTTGTGGGATTTTGACGGATCCAAACAATAAGACGCAAGCATAGTGTCAAAATAAATATTATTTAGAACAATATGCAGCATTTTATATATATTTCTTTCCCACTTTAAATCATATCCGACTTTTTTTATTGCGTTAGAAGTAAAAATAGGAGAAAATACCTTCATAAATTCATCTAACGATATCTGTATAAAAGTTAAATCGTTATGCCCAATCGGAAAATAAAAAGATTTTTTATTTACGCACATAGACACGCCGACAATTTTAGCTTTCAAAGAATCCGCATCAGACCCTATTGTCTTTAAAGAAAACTCGCCCGCATCTTTTATGACACCCATAACCTCTAAAACTCTTGACGTGGAATTTACTATCTCAAATTTTAAATTATCTTGCGAAAAATCATTGAAGTTAAGTTCTTTATTTTCAACGATTCTATTTGTTTTATGTTCAATTTTTTGAGAATCTTTACTTTTGCCGGAATATTTGTCTACAAGGCTTTTAAATTCATACTTTTCAAAAAAAGAAACCGCTTTGCCAATATCTAAATCTTTGTTTTCAAAATTATTTAATTTGTAATCTAAAGGAACGTTAAAATTAAGCTCTATCAACTTTTTGCTAAGCTCAATATTGTCTTTGCCTTGTTGCAATAATTTTCCAACCTTACCTTTTATTGAGTCTGCATTTTGCGATATATTTTTAAGAGTTCCGTATTCTTTTAGAAGCTTTACCGCCGTTTTCTCGCCTATTCCTTTTATGCCGGGCACATTGTCGGTCGCATCGCCGGTCAAAGCAAAAATATCAAGCAGTTGACTTGGCTTAACACCGTACTTTTCCTCAACTTTTTTTGCATCGTACATAATGTCTTTGGAGTCATTCCAAACTAAAACATTTTCATCTTCAGTAAGCTGCAATATGTCTTTGTCACCCGTTACAATTACAGTTTGAACCGAGTTTTCTTTATTATGCTTTACTATTGTCGCTATTAAATCATCCGCCTCATAGCCTTGAATTTCCACTCTGGAAATATTCAATGCGTCAACAGCTTCCCTTGCCAAAGGCATCTGACTGATAAGGGCTTCATCCAAAGGTTTTCTGTTAGCTTTGTATTCTTTAAATATTTCATGTCTAAAATTTTTTGAAGGATAATCAAAACAAACCGCAATATAGTCAGGAGTGAAAATATTCTTGATTTTAAGCAACAATCTTATAAAGCCATAAACGGCGTTAACTTGTTGATTATTTGATGTGGATAACGGAGGCAAAGCGTGATATGCTCTGTGAATGTACGCATTGCCGTCTAAAATAAAAAATTTTTTCATAGATTGTCTATATAATGTCCTGCGCTGACCGCCGCCTGAGCGCCATCTGAAGCCGCTGTAACGACTTGTCTAAGATGTTTTTGTCTTATATCACCACAGGCAAAAATTCCGTCAGCGGAAGCACGCATGTCTTCATCAGTTATAATGTATCCATGCTCATCAAAAGCCACCCCGCTAACAAGCAGAGTGTTTGGAACAAGCCCTATAAACACAAAAATCCCGTCAACTTTCAAATATTTGTCCTGATTTGTTTCCACATCTGTTACAATTATTTTTTCTATGCGTTCTTCACCAATAATTTCCTTTGGAACCGTGTTATACATGACAGATATATTCGGACGAGATAGCATTCTTTCCTGTAAAATCTTTGTCGCTCTTAGCTCGTTTCTTCTATGTAAAATAGTAACTTTCTTTGCGAATTTCGCCAAATATATAGACTCTTGTATTGCAGAGTCCCCTCCGCCTATAACCAAAACTTCTTTCTCTCTGTAAAAAGGAGCGTCGCATGTTGCACAAAAAGACACGCCTCTGCCCATAAATTTAGCTTCACCGGGAATATTCATTTCTTTTACGCGGGTTCCTGCGGCTATAATAACAGCTTTTGACTCGTAAACAGAATTTACAGTCACAACTTTTTTTACGTAGCCGTTTTTAATCTCCGCAACTTCATCATAAACTATTTCCGTACCAAAATCTCTTGCTTGGGTTTCAAGTTTAACAGCCAAATCAAAACCATTGACACCTCCGTTAAATCCGGGGTAATTTTCAAGCAAGTCGGTTACGGTCATTTGACCGCCGCAACCATTCTTCTCTATAAGCAACGTTTTAAGTCTGGCTCTTGACGAATAAATTGCGGCAGACAATCCTGCCGGACCGCCGCCAACTATTATAACGTCATATAACATATTTTTTCCTTTTTAATTCCTAAAGAGCGGAATTTATAAGTTTCTCTATGTCGCCTTTAGGTCTAAATCCCACTATTTTGTTCAAAACTT
>JAISDY010000088.1 GCA_031264425.1 Endomicrobium sp.
CGACGGATATAATTTGTTAGATAAGATTCAACATAATTCCAAACTTTTTCATCTTCTACGTCAATAAAATCCACGTTGTTTCCAGAACAGTTTGAAAGTTTTTTTATATTCATTGTCATGCGTTCGTCAATAAAGGTATTGTTATTTCTTATATACTCTGAAAAGGAATATCCTGAGAGCTTTAAAAATCGTAAAATAAACGAGATCAAGGCTCTTTTGGGATGCTTGCAAACGCCAAGTATCTCCCAAATTCTTACTATCAAGTCGTATTTCTCCTTATTTTCAAGATTGAAAGGCGCAAATTTATCGCTCACTTCCGCCGCATATAAAGCGCACAAATTTCGCATAAAATTGTTTTTTATTATTGTGTTATTGTTAATAATGCTTGCGCCAGTAATTTTAGGTCTTATTGACGGGTGGCTGTTAAAAACATGAAACTCGCTTTCTGTAAGTATTTCCGTAGCGGATGAAAGTTTTGCCGCTATCTTTTTGGCGCTTGGGACGACGGCTTGAATTTTCCCCCATTGATAAGAGTAAACTGTGATAAGTTTGTCATATTCGCCGTGTATTTTGGAGTTAAGAACAAGACCGTTTATTGTATAGTACATTTTTTTAAAATTATTCTCTTTACCTTCTTGGAGTCGGCATCTTGAATTTTTATTAAATAGCCGTTCCAGTTAATTTTTTCACCGTCTTTGGGTATTCTTCCAAACATTTCTAAAATCCACCCATTAACGGTTGAATAGTTTCCTTCCGGAATACCAAGATTGAGCTCGTCATTAACATTTGTTATTGACTCATATGCCTGTATAATATGTTTGTTGCCTTTAGTTGATATTATAGTTTTTTCTCTAAAATCATGCTCGTCCCAAACGTCTCCGACAATTTCTTCCAATAAATCCTCTATTGAAGCAAGACCTATTGTGTATCCGAACTCGTCAACTACCACGGCTATATGATGCTGTCCTGTTTTAAACTCTTTAAGAACTTTGCTAATTTTTGCATTTTCAGGAGCGAAATATGCCGGACGGATTAAATCTTCAATAATTATAATATCGGAATTACGCCAAGCGACGGCTAACTCTTTTGTATATATTATCCCTATAACATTGCTGATATTTTTGCTGTACACGGGAACTCTTGAATACTTTGTGTTAATAATCCTTTTAATCATCTCGTCTTTGGATAGATCTATGTCCACGGCAAAAATATCGGAAACGGGAACCATCACTTGAGATACTTTCATATTTTTGAAATCCATTATATTGCTTACAAGTTTCCTAGACTCGTCCGAAAGAGGAGAAGTGTTTTTATCTGACAACAAAAAATCTATTTCGTCGGCTTTGATATGCCTGCTTTCCTTGCGTCTTAAAAACAGCTTCATTATTTTATTTGAAATTGTCAATAAAAAATCAATTAGAATTCTAAAAAACGACGCAAGTCTTATTATCGTAGGCAAAACGAATATGCCCCATTTTTCAGAGTTGTATCTTGCTATGGTCTTAGGGAAGATACTTCCTATTGTTAAAGCCAAAACTATTGATAGAATCGGAAAAGAAAAGTTCAAAATATTAATATTGATTTTGTAGTACTCGGATATATCCAAAGCAAGGGATGACAAAATAATGCTCATCCCCACAACAGACAAATTCATTCCTATAATCATAACCGTTATAACTTCTTGAGAATGGTTTTCCCAAAAAGCCACTATCTTTGAATATTTTATTTCCTTTTCTTTTGCTCTTATCAAAAAGGCGCCCGACAAACTTGTAATAGCGGTCTCTGACCCGCTGAAAAAGCCGAGCACTAGCAATAGAAAACAGAAAAAGAGATTTTAAATACAATTAAAATATCATGATTCGTAATCATAATCATCAAGAATTTCACCGACAACTTCTTCTAATATGTCTTCAAGCGTAACCATACCTATTATATTTTCGCTTTTATCCTTCACAAAAGCCATATGAGTTTTGCCGCTTTGAAATTTTTTCAACAGTTCGTTTATTTTTTGGTCTTCGCTTATGTAATACGGCTCTTTAACAAGAGACCGTATAAAATGTCCTTTGTTTTCCTGCCACGATGCCAAAATATCTTTTATATGGATATATCCGATAATATTATCTTTTGATTTAAGATAAACGGGTATTCTGCTTCTTGATGTTTCAACGGCAATATCCAAAAATTCCTCGTCTTCCAGAGACAAATTTACGGAATCTATATTTTCAAACGGAATCATTATCTTTTTCACTAACAACTCGCCGAAACCCAAAGCTCTTTCTAGCATAATCCCAGTTTCTTTATCTATTTCTCCGCTGTACCCACCCTCATAAATAAGAGCTTTAATTTCTTCTTCACTTAAAGTATAAGAATTTCTACCGCCAACCTCTGAAGTTTTCGGAGACAAAAATTCCGCAAATTTAATAAGTGGATAAGTAAATGGTTTCAATACTTTTTCTACTTTGGAAAGGATAGGCACAGACAGTATGGTAACTTTCTCAGATTTTTCTCTCGCATAAAATTTAGGCACAAGTTCTCCGAATATCAAGATAACTGAAGATGTTATAAGCCATGCTATAATATCAACAATATTTCTATTGATCCCGGAAAATAAAGTTGACATAAAAGATGCGGACACAAAACTTGTAAGAATATCGGAAATAACATTTAACGTTAGAATAATTGTAAGAAGATAATAAGGTTGTTCAAGCCATGACAACAACATCTTGGAAAGTTTAGGAGTTTTGACAATAAGCTTTTTTATTCTGTACTTAGATAAACTTGTAATGCCTATCTCAGCCGCAGACACCCAAGCCGAGGCAATTAAAAGAAAAACTAGAGCGGTTAAACTTGCGAAAATAAACATTGAAATATTTTATCCTGTTTGGCAAACATTTTGGATTTATTTTCAACATCATAATCGGTATATCCGCAAAGATGGAGTATCCCGTGTATAACAATATACGCCAATTCTTGCCGCCAAGAGTTGCCGTACCTTTTCGCCTGTTTTTGAGTGCGATTTTTTGATATGTAAATATCTCCCGCAAAAATTTCAGGAACAATTAAAAAAGATATGACGTCGGTTATACGTCTTACTTTTCTATATTTTATATTCAATTTTTTTATTTCTTTATCGCTTAACATTATAAAATTTATTTGATACTTTCTCTTTTTTTCAGACTTTAAAGCAAGATTCGCAGCTTCTTTTAAAATATTAACGTGTTCTTTGGGAAAGTCAACAAAGTTTATAAAATTTTTATTTGTATTCAATCCTTGCATGATATATACCCGTAATAGTTGAAATAATGCTGTCCCTCATTAGCTCTAAATCTTTTAATGTTATTGGACACACTGAAAACTGACCGTCTATAAACTTATTATTGATTATTTTTTCAACCATGTCTTTTATCCTTGCCGTAGTAGGCTCTTCTATACTGCGACACGCAGCCTCGCAAGAATCCGCCAACATTATTACCGCACCGATTTTTGTGCTAGGTTTTGGTCCTGGATACCTGAAATGTTCCATATCCATATGTAATCCAGACTCCAAAGCCCTATGATAAAAAGCATGCATAACAGTTGTGCCGTGATGTTGTTTTATAATGTTGATAATTTCATTATCAACATTATGTTTCTTAGCGAGAACAACGCCTTCTTTAACATGCGAAATTAAAATAAGCCGCGACATTTCAGGGTTTAAATTATCGTGAGGATTATATCCTGAAGTTTGATTTTCTATAAAGTACATGGGATTTTTAAGTTTTCCTATATCGTGGTAATAAGACCCTACTCGCGCCAAAAGGGAATTTTCTCCAACGGTGTTTGCCGCCTGCTCCGCGATATCTGCGGTCATAATTGAGTGATGATAGGTGCCGGGAGCTTCAAGCATAAGACGCTTAAGCAGAGGATTATTAAAATCAGAAAGCTCAATCAATTTTATATTTGTAGTTCTTGAAAAAATCTTTTCAAACAAAGGCATTAAAACTAACAAAATTATCACCGAAAAGATTCCGTTTAAAACTCCGTAAAAAAGGTTATACTTCAATTGAAAGCTGCTATAGACGCCAATAAGATAAAACATCGTAAGCAAAGCAGAGTTGGCAATAATAATTTTGGCGCCGACATTTATAAAATCGGATCTTCTGCGTATTGTATGCACATTTGCAACAACGAATATTGCGCTGCCCAGCATTGTAAGAAAAACGTCAAAGCGCACGTCGTTTAAAAATGCCGTGTACAAACTTAGACATACGGCATACACGCCGCCTAATCTTGACGATAATAGCATTGCCGCCATAATTGAAAACGCAGAAACTGGAGAAGCAAAAGGCGATAAGTATTCTTTTGAAATCTGAAAAGTTAAAATAGCGGTTATAAAGAGCAAGCACATTAAAACAACGGCGTCATTATCTTCCAAAACAGCTCTTTCTTTGTTTTGAATTTGAGACACGAAGAAAATAACAACCGCAACCATAAATATTAAAGCTGCAAGCATTATTTTTGAGTCTATGCCCACGCCCATTACAAGCATGCCATAAACCGCTGTTATCGTAAATAGAAAGGAAATAAAAACCGGGATTTTTATTTCTTTTTGAAATAAATTTTCTGATTCCCTTATAACGGGACATTTTGATTCGGAAGGCTTGAGATCTTTGGCAAGTTTCAACAGAAGACTTCTTGTCCAAGCCCTTATTTTGTTAAATAAATTATTCATCTATCCCTCTGCGTCGTTGGCAAACAGGTCTAAACCTTTGCTTGCTTAACAACAATCCGCACACCCAATTCTTTAAGCTGTTTTTCGCTTACCGGAGCGGGAGCGTTAGAAAGAGGATCCGACGCTTTTTGCGTTTTAGGAAACGCTATCACTTCTCTTATGGAATCTTCCCCTGCCATTAACGCACACATTCTGTCAAAACCCAAAGCTAAACCGCCATGAGGAGGAGCGCCGTAAGTCAATGCGTCAAGCAAAAAGCCAAACTTTTCTTTTGCAGATTCGTCTGAAATGTTTAGAATATCAAAAATCTTCTTTTGAACGTCGCTCCT
>JAISDY010000105.1 GCA_031264425.1 Endomicrobium sp.
GCAAGAGTCGCGTATTTGTAGCCCATCTTCTTAATTTCGTCAAGAAGAAGAGCGGTTTTAAATTGTCCGAGTTCTTTATAGCATCTATCAACAAGAGCTCCGAGTTCTTTCTTAGTCATGCTCTTGTTTTGATAGCCCAAAGAGTAAGAACCGTCGTCATTTTTTGGAAGTTGTTCGTTAAATATAACTCTTCCAACGGTGGTATAATTTATTACTTCCTTACCGTCTTCAGATTTATAATTCTTCCATTTTGAAACATTACTCTGCTCGTCATCTTTTAATTTTTTATCTCTTATGTTTGTAATTCCCATTACTTTAACCTTAGCTTGCAAGTCTATTTTTTTGCTCTGATAAGCACTGATAATTTCTTCAACAGATGAGAAAACTTTTCCTTCGCCGGGAACTCCTATTTTTTCTTTCGTAAGATAACAGCTACCCAGAACCATATCTTGAGAAGGAACCGCTACAGGTTTTCCTGAAGCGGGAGACAATATATTTCGCGTAGCCATCATTAAAACTTTAGCTTCAAGTTGCGACTCAAGAGAAATAGGTAAATGTACAGCCATCTGATCTCCATCAAAATCTGCGTTAAAAGCCGCACAGGTAAGAGGATGTAGCTGTATTGATTTACCTTCAACCAAAACAGGCTCAAAAGCCTGAATTCCAAGCCTATGAAGCGTAGGAGCTCTGTTCAAAAGAACAGGATGGTTTTTTGTAACTTTTTCAAGAATATTCCAAATCTTTGCATCGCCTCTCTCAAGCATTCTTCTCGCGGATTTAAGCGTCGCATTTTCTTGCGATATAAGCTCTTTTATGATAAACGGCTTAAAAAGTTCCAAAGCCATCTCTTTTGGGATCCCGCATTGATTAAGTTTCAAGTTAGGACCAACGACAATAACACTTCTTCCAGAATAGTCAACTCTTTTTCCAAGCAAGTTCTGTCTGAAACGTCCTTGCTTTCCTTTAAGAGTGTCAGACAAAGATTTAAGCGCCCTATTACCCGCTCCCGTCACTGGTCTTGTTCTTGAGTCGTTGTCTATCAAAGCATCAACAGCTTCTTGTAAAAGCCTCTTTTCGTTATTTATCATAACAGTAGGGGCCTTCAACTGCTCAATATGGCGAAGTCTATTGTTTCTGTTTATAATTCTTCTATACAAGTCATTCAAATCAGACGTTGCAAATCGTCCACCGTCCAAAGCGACTAAAGGTCTCAAATCTGGAGGTATTACAGGAAGAGTGGTAAGAATCATCCATTCAGGTCTTGTCCCTGAATTTAAAAATCCTTCAACAACTCTAAGTTTTCTAATAAGCCTTGCTCTTTCTGCATCTGATTTTGTCTTTTTAATCTCAGCGTATATTTCTTTTACCTCTTCTTTCAGATTTATTTCTGAAAGAAGTTTTCTTATTGCAGAAGCTCCTATATCAACTTTTAAGTTGTCGCCAAAACCTTCGCGGAAATTCTTTATATCTCTTTCTTCAAGCAATACTACGCAATCAGGCTTTGAAAAGTGCTTCATAAAAGGAATTTCATTTTTAGAAACTTCAATTCTAAGATGTCCTTCGTATTTTTTAAGAGCGTCGGGATCTTTTCTCAAAGCGAGGAAAACTTTATCTTTTTCCATATCAAAAAATTCTAATCTAATTTTTTTGTCAGGTTCAGTTATGGAAACAGTGCCGCCCTTCTCAAATTTCTCAGAGAAAATCCTCTTTACTTCGCTGCGGCTTGAAGAATCTAAATCGCCGTAGAAATAGACTGCGTGAGGCTTAAAATATACTTTGTAATACGTATCGCCTTTTTCAATATTGGCAAGAATCCTTTTTGCCGCTTCGTCAGAAGACATTCCCGCCAAATCAGCCTGAGACTTTACCAACAATTTAAGCTGTTTCACAGCCTTTGCGGGATCGGAATCAAGAGAAACTTCTTCTGCAACTATACCGTCACAGATGCCTTTGAATTCTTCCCTAACTACGGGGCTATTGAACCCATATTTGAACAAGTCAAACTCTTCTTCTTTTAAGAGCATGCCTTTTTCAACAGTAGAAGAAATGCCCGCACAATCTTTTAAATTTTCCGTCACAACATACTTTGTATAATAAACAACCTTTTCAAGATCGGAAATTTTCATATTCAAAAGAATTCCAATTCTTGACGGAGGCTTTCTTAAAAACCACAAATGAGCCACAGGAACGGCAAGATCTATATGACCAAATCTTTCTCTTCTCACTTTAGACTCAGTTACTTCCACGCCACACCTATCGCAAACTGTGCCTTTGTGCTTTATGTACTTATATTTTCCGCAATGACATTCCCAATCCTTTGTAGGACCAAAAATTCTATCGCAGAACAATCCGTCTCTCTCAGGCTTAAACGTTCTGTAGTTTATTGTTTCCGGCTTTTTTACTTCGCCGAAAGACCAAGTCTTTATTTGTTCGGGGCTTGCGACAGTCACTTTTACCGCGTCAAAATTTGCAAAATTAAGACTGTCTGATTTTTTCTTTTGGTTTTGAAAGTTTGTTTTAGCCATTATTTTTATTAACACCTTTCGTTTTTTCTAGGGTACCTTGCTCGTCATTTAGAAGTTCAACGTTTA
>JAISDY010000074.1 GCA_031264425.1 Endomicrobium sp.
AAGGCGGAAGGACGGTTGGTTCAGGCGTTGTTACTGAAATCTTGGAATAAGATACTTTATAAATCAAAACCCGAATAAGTAAACTATTGGGTTTTGATTGACAAATAAGCCTGTTTTAGAAATATGTTGTTTAGCGTAATAAAGAAATTGGAGAACTTAGATGGCAGAAAGAGTTATTATAACTATGGCATGTAGTGTATGCAAAAACAGAAATTACTATTTTGATAGGGGGAAAAAGCAGGAAGGCAAGCTTGCTCTTAAAAAATTTTGTAAGAACTGTGGAAAGCGTACAGAACATAAAGAAACAAAATAATTAAAGTATTGTCGGTTGGGGGCATAAGCTAACGGTAAACTGTCGGTCTCCAAAACCGACTTTGGTGGTTCAAATCCATCTGCCCCCGCTTTGAAAAATATACGAAGGTAAACAAATGAATTTAATTAAAACAGCTATACAATTTTTTAAGGATGCTTATTATGAGCTTACTAAGACAACATGGCTTGGTAAAAAAGAGGTTGTAGGAACTACCATTGTGGTGGTTGTTTTTGTTATTATCATGTCTATTTTCATAAGTATTGTTGATATGTTTTTAGGCACAATAGTAGGCGTTATATTATAACCCGGAGTAGAAAATGGCAAACCAATGGTACGTTGTCCATACATATTCAGGTCATGAGGATAAAGTTAAAAAAAGTTTGGAGATGGCTGTGGATAATTTAAATATGCGCGACGTTATCTCCAAAATCCTTGTTCCTACCGAAGAAGTTGTTGAAGTAAAGCAGAACAAGAAAAGAATAAAGAAAAGAAAGTTTTATCCGGGATATGTTTTTGTTGAAATGACTGTAAATAATACGACTTACTGGCTTATAAGGAATACAGCCGGTGTAACAGGTTTTCTGGGTGGGGTAAAACCTGCGCCGATGGTACAAGATGAAGTGGATAATCTCCTCAATACCATCGTAAATCCAGGTACTTCTAAACCTAGACCCGCGGTATCCTTTGAAAGAGAAGAAAATGTGCGTATTATTGAAGGACCGTTTAAACATTTTATCGGTATAGTTGAAGAAGTAAACCAAGAGAGAGGAAAGTTAAGGGTTATGGTTACGATATTTGGCAGACCTACACCTGTTGAGCTTGACTTCTTGCAGGTTGAAAAGATCTAAAAAATGTTGTAATACTAAACAGTATTTAGAAATACTGTTTTTAGTATTTTACAGAATAGACTAAATGAATAGATAGGAGCAATATTAAATGGCGCCAAAAAAAGTAAAAGCAATAATTAAATTACAGATTCCCGCAGGATCGGCTAATCCGGCTCCTCCAGTAGGTACCGCGCTTGGTCCTCAAGGCGTAAATATTATGGATTTTTGTAAACAGTTTAATGAAAGAACAAAAAATATGGAAAAAGGTATGGCAATACCTGTTGTTATGACTGTTTTTGAAGATAGATCTTTTACATTTATCACAAAAGTGTCTCCAGTGTCTGCATTGATTAAAAAAGCGGCTAAAGTTGCAAAAGCTTCCGGAGTGCCTAATAGAAATAAAGTGGGTAAAATAACATCAGCTCAAGTTGAAGAAATAGCAAAACAAAAAATGCCTGATTTGAACGTTAACGGAGATCTTGGCGCGGCAAAGCGCATGGTTGAGGGAACTGCAAGAAGCATGGGAATTGACGTAGTAAAATAGTATAATTTAAGAAGTTGTGGGAGTCGGATTTCCGACATTTAACCACAAGGAGAGAAAATGGGAAAAAGATTAAATGAAGCGGTTAAGTTGGTAGATAAAAGCAAGATTTATATTCTTGACGAGGCAGTTTCTCTCGTAAAAGAAACCGCAAAAGCAAAATTTGACGAAACTATTGAAGTTCATGTCAGATTGGGTATAGATCCTAAGCAGAGCGATCAAATAGTTAGAGGCACTGTTTCTTTGCCTCATGGTATAGGAAAGACTAGAAAGGTTGCAGTTTTAGCAAAAGGTGAAAAGCAAAAAGAAGCTGAAAAGACGGGAGCTGATATTGTAGGTTCTGATGATTTAATTGAAAGCATATCAAAAGGTAATCTTGATTTTGATGTCTTGGTTGTTACTCCTGATATTATGAAGGATCTAAGCAAAGTTGCTAAAATTTTAGGACCTAAAGGTCTTATGCCAAATCCTAAGTCGGGGACAGTAACTTTTGATATAGGAGCAACTGTAGAGGATCTCAAAAAAGGAAGAGTTGAATACAAGAACGATTCTTTTGGCATAATTCATGTGCCTGTGGGAAAAGCTTCTTTTGAGAAGGGGAAACTTGTTGACAACATAAAAGCTTTAGTTGAAGCTATATTGAAAGTCAATCCTTCAAGTTCAAAAGGTCAGTATATAAAAAGTATTTCTATATCTTCAACAATGGGTCCTGGAATCTATGTTGAGCAAAAGATGTAAAGTTGCTTTTTAATATAATTTGCGATATCTAAAAGGCGGCTGCGATAGCCGTCTTTTACTTTTGTAAGGGATATGATGATTAAAACGACTAAAGCCAAAGAAATAGAAACTTTGCTTGAACCTGTTGCAACCAAAGAAGGTTACGAATTAGTAGGTATTCAATATGTTAAAGAAAACGGCGATTGGGTTGCAAGAATTTTTATTGATAAAGACGGCGGCGTAGCAATGAGCGACTGTGAAAAAATGAGTATGCTTTTTGGCGCGATTTTAGACGAGAGTAACATATTGAAAGATTCTTATGTTTTGGAAATATCTTCTCCCGGTCTTAACAGAGTTTTAAAAAAAGAAGAAAGTTTTAAACGTTTTATAGGTTCAAAAATAAGACTTCAAACTGTGGAACCGATTAACAATCAGAAGAATTTTTTGGGAAATCTTTTGGATTGTAAAGATGGCAAAATAAAAATTGACGACGTTAGTAATGGAATTTTTGAAATAAACTTTTTAGATATAAAGAAAGCTAATGTAGAAACTGAATTTTAGGAGGGAGAAATGTCAGAAAAGGGCGAACTTTTGATGGCTCTTGAGCAAATTGAGAAGGATAAGAAAATTAAGAAAGAAGACATTTTGGTTGTTATAGAAAATGCTCTTGTTTCGGCATATAAAAAGCACGTTGGCAAAAACGTAAACGTTGAAGCTAAAGTAAAACCCGATACGGGCGAAATGACGGCAAGCGTCGTAAAAGTTGCAGTAAAAGACGTGGCTAATAATTTATTGGAAGTATCTCTTAAAGACGCAAGAAAAATAAACAAGGAAATAGAAGTGGGTGATGAGGTAAGAATCCCGTTGGATACTCAGGATTTTTCTCGTATAGCTGCTCAGACGGCAAAGCAGGTTATTGTTCAAAAGATTAGAGAATCTGAAAGATGGTCTTTGTTTGAAGAAATGAAAGAAAAAGGAGGGCAAATAGCAAGCGGAGTTGTATATCGCGTAGCGGGAAGAAACCTTATAGTTGATTTGGGAAAGACTGAAGCAATTCTTCCCGGCAACGAACAGGTTTTTAAGGAAAAGTTTAACATAGGTCAACACATAAAAGCCGTTATAATAAAAGTTGAGAAAAGCTCAAAGGGATCGGGAATTGTTTTATCCCGCGCAAGTGCCGAGCTTGTAAAGAGATTATTTGAGCTTGAAGTCCCTGAAATTTACGAAAAAGTTGTTGAGATTGTAAATGCCGTAAGAGATCCGGGTATGAGAACTAAAGTGGCAGTTTTATCGCATAATCCTAAAGTTGACCCCGTGGGAGCCTGCGTCGGCATAAAAGGCGCCAGAATAAAACCCATTATAGATGAATTAAGAGGGGAGAGAATAGATTTAGTTCCCTATTCTGTGGATCCTGTTAAATACATATCCGGATCATTATCGCCGGCAAAAGTTATTTCCGTAAGCATTGTTTCCGGAAATGAAAAGAAAGCCGAAGTCTTAGTAAGCGACGACATGCTTTCTTTGGCTATAGGCAAAAACGGTCATAATGTTAGACTTGCGGCAAAACTTACCGGTTGGCATATAGACGTAAAATCTGAAAAACAGAAAAAAGAAGAAATTGATGCTAAAATAGAACAGCATACCGAAAATCTTTCCGAGCTTGAAGGACTTAGCGAAAAAACTATAGAAACGCTTGTAAATTCAGGATTTACAAATATAGAAAAGCTTTCCTCACTGAATATAGAAGATTTAACAACTTTGCCCGGTATCGGCGAAAAAACGGCTGAAAAAATTATAGAGGCAGCAAAGAAAAGTTTGGCTAAATAAACTTTTAATTAACAAGCTACCGTCCGATCAATAAATGAGCATGGGAGCACATTATGCCTATAAAACAAAAAGATAGTAAAGAGAAAGTTATAAAAAAGAAAACAGTTTCTGCGTCGGCAAAAACCAAAGATGCCTCCGCAAAAAAGACTATAAAGAAAACTGCCGCAACAACGGCTAAAAAGGCGGTTAAAGCAAAAACTTCTACAAAAAAGACGGAATCAAAAACCGAAAATAAAACTGCTAAAACAAAAATAACAAAATCTTCAACGGCTAAAAAGAAAACTGTAAAAAAAACAGTTTTACATGAAAAAAAACAAGTTGAACAGAATACAGCGGCTAAAATTGTTGAAAAAA
>JAISDY010000087.1 GCA_031264425.1 Endomicrobium sp.
GAGCAGTTTTTAGGGATAAAAAAAGGGAAGGCAGACAGTACGAATTTAGCCAAAAACAAGGATAAAAATACAGAATTGGATGAGGATGAGCAATATATAAAATTTACTGGATTAATTAAAAGAGGATTAAAGAAAAAGTTAGGTCATTATTGTATTGACAACAACTTAAAAGAATATGAAGCGATAGAAAAAGCTATCAAACAGGTTTTAAACAACTAAAAGCAATAAGGGACAGTTTGTTTATAGAAAATAAGAGAGAAAAGAAGCAGGATAATGAGCAAAAAAAAGATTATTTTAGTATAATAGACAAAGAGCTAAAGAAAGGGGAATTATATATTGGTTACCCTTAGTCCTTAAAGGAGTTTTGGTTCAATTTGTTATGTTTTGCAAAGAGTTGAGGAATTAAGTAGCTACGTAATATAACTTAGTGAAAAGGAAAGGCGTGTTAAAAGAAGCTGCGGAGAGTGTTATGGATAAGGTGTGGAAAAAGGGTTTATGGATATTTGGGATGGCAATTAGTTTTTTGTGTTATAGCAGTATTGACGTCAGCGCCCGAAACGAGGTCACAATGCTTGTTTGTGGCGATACTAAGATGGAATCTAGAGAAGCCTTTTATACGTTATTTCGGGATTTAATGGGCGAGGAAGGGGTCACTGTGGCAATGGGTGGGCATGGAATCAATCCAGATACTACCTACGGTATAAGAAGTTCGGTGGACATGGACAATATGTCTGCAGACTTATCCGCAAACCTAAACATGTACTATGTAGATGATGTTCGGACACCACCGACCCTACTGTTTCAGTCGGATTTATTAGTGTTAGTATATGCAGGAAAAGAAGCAGACGGATTGGGTAATTTGCCGTTACTGAAGAAAAAACTGAAGAGCTGTAAACATAGAATTGCCATCCCAAAGATTGCAATGCTGCGCTTGGACGAAGTATTGGCGTCTTCCTGTAATGAGGAGCAGGGTGTTAGAGGGTGTGCGCTTAAGCTTATAAAAGCATGTGGAAAACTGTGGCCTCGGTGTCCGATAGAGGAAGAAGACAGTGAGCCGAATGCCAGTGGCGACATAGACTCATCTGATGATTTGAGAATGAAAAAATGCCGCTGCTGCTGTTTCTAACAAAAATGGCGTGAATCAAAGAAAAAAGGGATAGTAGATAGTAAGACACAATCGGTGAGCTAAGCGTATAAATAGAAGTTAATATTTTGAGTGCTAGGCAAGTAGAATAAAGACCTAGAAATAATCATATAAAAATATAGAATAGAAAGGAAAAAATTTATGCCTCCAATGACAGTTGATGATTTAGAACAAGAAGCTAATGATACTGCGAATGATTTATGGAGAGATCCCAGTGTTCCTTCAAATATTGATAGAGGTGATCTTCAAAGACGTTTCGCAACAGCAAGGATTTCTCTGCCCAGTCAAAGACCAAGTAACGCCACTGAGTGGAGTGACTATTATCAAGACTATGCAAGATTAGTAAGGAATGAAGCTGCACAAAAGTTTGCTGATCGGTTGAATCCAAGCTCAGCGACTGGTGCTCCGCCGTCAGACGCAGACTTAGAGCAAGCAGCAGATCGTTGGCGCATTGGCGTAAGAGCGCATGATAAATGGAATCCTGATCAACATTTATTCCCCGATAAGCCACGAGGGCATGGGCAAGCAGCTGGTTCTACAGATGGACGCTTGTTGCGAAAACTAATGATGGCAGCGACTCAGAGGGCAGTGGACTATAATATTTATACTTCGTCACAGATTGGAGATCCAGATACTGTGAAGAAGCTAGATAATCTCTCTACTCACCTCAAGGAATCATCCGTGCCCGCAGTACTCAGAAAAGCAATATTCCTTACAAAAGAGAAACTGAGAAACCCTCTGGAATACAAGCAGAAATACGCAAGAGTCGTGCCGTTTGATGACCCTGATGATTCTACAAATCCTGCTAAATGGGTCAAAGCCTCACACCGATTCTATACGCCTACCGATATGGAGCTTCCTCTACCTCCCCGCACTGGTGGTAAAAAGAAAAAGAGAAATGTTATACCTGTACCTGTCACCTTTGATAAACCTCCAGATGCTTTCCCAAACTTTGGTGGTGTGTCAAAAAAACTGATAGAGGATGTGGGACAAAAGAGTCTTGGCGACTGCGGGTTGCTATCAAGTGCGGCATCTCTGCCACGTAATACACTGATGAACATGTTCTCATGGAGACCATCATCCGTCAGGAATGGAAGTGAAGGAGTTACAACACGCCTGCATGATGAACAAAAAAACCCAATATATATACGCACACAAAAAAATCAGTTATGGAATGACGCGTCTGATCACAAAGCACTATGGCCGGCTGCACTGGATTCAGCAGCAGCCAAAATAGGCAGGAAAAAAGTCAGAGATTTCCGTAAGGGGGAAAAGCCCCGCGATCCTGTCACCGGGATGCCAATATACAATATACGCTGGATGAAAGGTTTGTCAGGTGAAGAAGCCTCGGAAGTCTTGACAGGGAAGGGTTCGATAGTACGGGCAAAGGTATCTGGTCTCTCTGCTAAGAAGAAGAAAAGACTTCTTTTGAAAGCATGGACAGAAGCAAGGAATAGAGGAGCAGAAAACGGAGTAGCTACCTTCGGCAATTTTAAAGAGCGAAAAGGAAGAGACAAGGGTTCAGGACACGCTACGGTTTGGTTAGGCAGCGATCCTCTCGACAATAGAATAGGAAAATTTGGTAATCCGTGGGTACCTGGAGGGAAAACTAGCGGTGTTGGTGGTGGATATAAAATGTTTCCAGCCCCCCTCTCACGCGTGAGAAAAGGAAACTTCCTTGACCCAAGTGGAGCAGATCCTGCTAATGATAGGTTCGTTCCTGCACCATCCTCGGCTTCTCTTTCCCCAGAGGCGTATCAGGTGCATCGGAGATCACGTATTGGTAACTTGATGATATAAAAAAAAGAATAAGGCGTAAGTTTAGCGATTGATGAAATAGAAAAATTATAAATAAAGGAAAGAGCTTCCAACTAACTACTTTTCTACTGTAGTTAGTTGGAAGGACTGAATAAAAATCTAATCAAGAAGAATAAATCACATCAATAATCAAAAAAGTAAAGAAATTTAAATCTCAAAATATTTTAGTTAATAGAAAATATTCAACAATCCCTATGTCTAAATGGAAAGAAAAGATAATTAAGGCGATTAGAATTTGGACACACTATGAATAATAGTGAATATCTGATAACAGGTAGTGTTGATAAGAAAGAGAGAGACATGCCATCGTCTTGCTTACAAACGAAACGAACAGAAAAGAGGGAAGGATTGGATGCAGTAAAGTATTTCGTATCTAGAGGAGTACCAGTTAAGGAGTTCTATGCTCAAGGGGAAGACTCAGACCCTAGCAATTATAGTTTAGAGATTAGAAATGAAGGCAAAATCTCAAGAT
>JAISDY010000120.1 GCA_031264425.1 Endomicrobium sp.
ACACGGTTTAATAAAAACTTTTGCCACGCCAAGAAGACTTACGTTGATTGTTGAAAACTTATCTATTAAAAGCGAAGATAAGACTGAAGAAGTCTTGGGTCCTTCATGTAAAGTTGCAAAAGATATAAATGGACAGTGGACTCAAGCGGCTAAAGGCTTTGCTACAAAAAATGGAACTACATCTGATAAACTGAATAAAAAAATTACGGAAAAAGGTGAATATCTTTTTTTTACAAAAAAGGTAAAAGGTGAAAAAACTGAAAACCTCTTAACTGTTATTTTTCCAAAGATAATAAGCAGCATATCTTTTCCTAAAGTTATGGCATGGGAAAAAAGTGGATTTAAATTTGCAAGACCTATAAGGAATATAGTAGCGCTTTTTGGTAAAAAGATAATTAAATTTAAAATAGCTGATGTTAATTCTTCCAATTGGACCATAGGTATTCATACTTACGACAGATCAAAAATAAAAATAGATTGTCCTGAAAATTATATAGTTGCATTAAAAAATAAATCAGTTTTAGTAGATCAAAATGTTAGGCGAGAAGAAATAAAAAAATCTATAGAGTTTGTAGTCAAAAGCGTTGGGAATGCTGTTGTCGATGATGCTTTAATTGATGAAACAAATTATTTAATTGAATATGCGTCGGCAGTTCTTTGCGATTTTGATAAAAAGTATTTAGATTTACCTCCAGAAGTTCTTGCAGTATGCATAAAAAAAAGCCAAAAGTGTTTTGCTGTCAATGATAAGAGTGGAAAATTTTTAAATTGTTTTGTCTGTATTAAAAATGGAGGCTTTGCGCGTTTGGATATAGTTAAGGAGGGATATGAAAAAGTTGTAGTTACAAGACTTATAGATGCTAATTTTTTTTATAAAAATGACTTGAAAAAAAGCTTTAATGATAATATTGAAAAGCTTAAAAACGTTGTTTTTCATAAAGAAATAGGAACTATTTATGAAAAAATTGAGAGAGTAAAAAAAATTGCGCTTTTTTTTAATAAAGAATTCAACATGCAAATAGATGAAAAATCTCTTGAAAGAGCTGTGATGTTCTCAAAAGTTGATTTAGTAAGCGAAATGGTATTTGAGTACCCTGAGCTTCAAGGTGTTATGGGTAAAATTTATGCTTTGAAATCAGGAGTGGATGTTGATGTTGCAGAATCTATTGAGCAACATTATTGGCCATTAAGTGCTTCTGGAAAACTTCCTTTAAATAAATTGGCTTCTTTAATATCTTTGGTTGATAAAATAGATACTTTAGTCACAAATTTTTCAATTGGGATTGAGCCTTCAGGCTCATATGATCCTTATGGGCTTAGAAGAGTTGCTGTAGGATTTATAAGGATTGTGATGAAAATTCTTCCTAATAAAGAATTAAGCTCTGTAATTAAAAAAGTATTTAATTTTTTACCTGAAAGCATAAAAAATAATTCAAAATCTAAAACGGTTTACGAGAAGCTTATTAATTTTTTACGTCAAAAAACAGAAGGTATTCTTGAGTCTGAAGGCTATAGTTTTGATGAGGTTAAATCTGTAGTCAGCATTTTAGACACTAACAAATTTAAAAACTTAGGTTCCTTTCTTCCAAAACTAATTGCTTTAAAAAATGCACGACAAAAAAGTAATTTTTTACATATTTCTGTTATTTTTAAGAGAATAAATAATATTTTAAGTCAGGCAAGAAAGCAAAATATTGATATTTTAGTTACTATAAATGAAAGTTTATTGGTAGAAGATGCAGAAAAAAATTTATTTGATTGTGCTAAAAAAATAAAAGCAGAAGTTGTTGAGTACATTTTTCAAAATAAATATGTCGAAGTTTTTGATAAGTTTTTAGAAATAAAACCTAGTATTGATGAATTTTTTGAAAAAGTTATGGTAATGTCAGAAAATGTTAAAATAAAATCAAATAGAATATCTTTGTTAAACTATATAAATAATATATTCACAGAGTTTTTAGATTTTTCGATTTTAAAGTAGAAGAAGATCAATAATTATAAAGTAGTGTAATTTTGTAAAAATATTTGCAGTATCTTTAGTTTAGCCACTTAGTTTGTTTATCAAAATAATTGCTGTTTTAAAAATATATTGCTTTATCAGATCAAAACTGTATAGTTAAAAGTTTGAGTTGTTTTTTTCTGTTTTACAGTGATGTTTTTTGTAGCATAAGTCTGTTTGACAAAGATAAATTTTTGTGCTATTCTTTATGGTTGTCAGCTACAGTTACAAGGCTGTTTAGTTTATAAGAAGATTTAAAATCTTTTTAAATCATTTTGAAGGGCCCGTAGCTCAGTTGGTAGAGCACCTCACTTTTAATGAGGTTGTCGTGCGTTCGAACCGCACCGGGCTCAGTTGCTCCCATCGTCTAGGGGTCTAGGACACAGGATTTTCAATCCTGCAACACGAGTTCAAATCTCGTTGGGAGCACATTGTGCGTTTTTGAATTATTGACGATACAAAGAACTTATTTACATTTTCTGACGAAAAATAATTGTATCCTGTCTTGTTCTAAACTATAATATATTCAGACTTGTTCGTTTGTTGCTTACAAAATGCTTACAATTTTATTTTGGCTTTTTTTACATTAATTTTGATGTAATCAACCACATTAAAATGTTCGTGCGGTTTGAAATCTGTGTATACTTCTTCAGTTATCCTTGTATTGCTGTGTCCAAGACCTTTGCTTGCCGCATTAATGCTTCATCCTCCATCTTTTATCCTTGTTGCATATTATGCTATATCTAGCCTACCGCTATGAAAAGATAATTCTTTTGGAGTAAATTTGAGTTTTAAACAGCTTGTGAGTATATGAGCTTACCCCCACCCGAGCTTAAAGGTTTGCCTTCATATGTAAGTAAAAAGAAGTTTGACTTCTTATGTGAGCTTGTTTCCACACTTTCTTAAGATGATTTCATCAAAAAGGGTGAATAGGCACGTCTCTTTCAGATTGTTTAGTTTTTACAAGCGTGTTTAGATACGGTTTATTCTTTATTTATATAATCTTTTTCAATTTTTGGATTATTTGACCATATGAAATCGCTACATTCTAAAGGACAAATCTCGCCTGCCCTCATTCCGTGCCAAATAGATAATATATGAGCTTCTAATTGAGGGTATTTAGTATTATTGTCTATTATCTTTTTTGTATCTCTTCATCTCTGTAAACGGTCTATTTTTTGGCTATCCGTTTCAGGGTATTTATCAACTAAATCGTAATAATTCGCTGATAAGTATCTGCTCTTATATCCCCAACGAGCAAGGTTTTTGAGCATACCTATTTTTCTATTAACGCTTGTTTTCTTTGATTTTTCACCGTTCATCTTGCCATTTACAACACGGCGATGCATATAGTTATTTAAAACCGTATCGTCAAATTGTTCCGTAACCATCACACACAACATCATGACAAATTTTCTTAATGTTTCTCATATCAAGTCATCTCTATGCAAAGTTCTTTCTCGCTTGTTTTTTTGAGGAATAGTTTTTTTGATATTCTTCGTAAAAGGTTTGAATAGGTATGTCTCTTTTCAAAAGTTTCTTTTTGACAGCGTATTCGTTAAGAGTTTTTTAGCAACGTATTCTTCTGCTGCTTGCTTATCGGGACTTACATGTTCTGATATTTGTCTTCTTACCTTTTTACCATTTTCGCCTAATACAGTAATCCTATATTCCTAATAAATGCCACCACGTTTATAGACAAATGCCATTGATGCCTCAGGGGAAATTTAAATACTGGTTATTAAATAAAGCAAACTAGATATTTATTATTTTGTACTGATTTGATTATATCTCTTTTCTATGACTTGCGTACCCTACAGAGCATAGTTTTTCTTTATAAATCATCTTTCAAATTGCGAACTTATACCCCCTATCTCCATCATAATAACGTCATATCCAATATCTGCTTTTACTGATTTAACACCTTCATTTACAGTATTTATCTTAGCCTCTATAAAATAATGTTTGTCATAGCGAACAAATCAACAAAAAATTCTTATAATCAAACTTTATAAACAGCTTTAGACTGTAAGCTCTGTCTGCTTTAAGCATTCCCTGTGCAGTTTCATACTTACTTATCATTAAAGATATCCTCGTATCCAAAAGTTTGTTCTAAAGAAATACCGCTTTCTTCATTAACAGACAATGCTATTTTCATATTGCATATATATTAAAGGGTCAAAGTCACTATTGAAGACTACTTATTCCCAAAACCTATTCTCATTTTACTTTTGTCTTTTTGTACAAACACGTAATAGCAATACTCAAATTTTTGGAGCAAGGCCTTTGCTTTCATAATTTTTAGAACCAATCGTCCTTAGCACATTATCAACCATCTTATCAACTTCAACTTTCGTTTCAGTGAAAGTGTCATCAGGAGCTACAGCTCTAATCACCTTTTCTTCTTTAATGGGAACAACTCTACCATTCTCTATTTTGGTTGCAACTTTTTGACCGTCAACGTAATTAATAGAGTTTCTTAAGTTGTACGTTAGTATTTTGTCTACTCCAAACGTAAATTCGCCATTTTTAGAGGCAAACGATGACTGAGATGCAAAAAGGACTATCGCTACAGCAGCTAAAAGATACCTTTTTCACCTTTACTCCTCCTATGTTTTTGTTTTAGTTGCTTTCAGAGCCGTACGTATTATAAACAAATATACAAAACCTATGTAAGTTTTTTGTTGTTTATTTTGTCCTAATTTTTAAGGATTATACAAACTTTTTACTGCTTTTTGTCCTTTTTAGAAAGATACGCCATCGCTTGCTCCCAATGTCCCCTGCTCCATATAGGGCTAGGGAATTTATTTTAAAGAATTTATAAATATTTACCCTATAAAAGTAAATCAATTTGTTTTAGGAGCATGCTTATCAACTTCAGAAATTGAAATGCCTTTATTTTTGTATTGAAAAGGAAGATGACACTAATAGCATAATAGTATCTTTTTATGTGCGTATCATGTCCCTTTTAGCCCCTAAGTAATTATACTAAAGTTTATTTACGGTTTGTAAATCTTAAAATATTCAAAATTCTTTAAAATCAAATGGTTGTAAAAAACAAATGCTTACTAAATCTTTTAAAGTATAACAAAAGAACTAAATTTTGTATTCTGTCCTGATATATTGCATTCTTAAATCATCAAGCAAAAGCAGTTTGCTATTTTTAAATATATGCCAGAATTTCCAGCCGTTGCAAGATGATGTTTGTTGAATAATAGCTCCTATTTTGTGAATAGAACCGTTAGTATCTTCATAATGCAAATTCCCGTTTGATAAAACTTCCGCTTGTTTATTATATCTTATAGGAGTATATAAAAATTCACCTATACCTATGATATTTTTTCTGACAAGGTTTACAAAAGGAACTTTTGGCTGTTCTTCTTTAAGCGTTTCAATCCAACTGCTTTCAGGCAATAAACTATTTATGTTTTTTAGTCTCGTCTTTGCTATCTGTATATATTTTTTTTCTCTTTCTATACCGATAAATTTACGACCAAGCTTTTTAGCTACTGCTCCTGTTGTTCCTGTGCCAAAAAAGGGGTCTAAAACTATATCGTCTTGTTTTGTAGTTGAAAGAATTACCCTTTTTAGCAATTCCTCTGGCTTCTGAGTTGAATGGGCTTTTTTACCGTCTTCGCCTTTAATTCTTGCATTACCAATACACAAACTAATATTCCAAACAGAAGTCATTTGTTTTCCACCGTTATACTGTTTCATCAACTTATGATTAAAAGTATATTTCTTATAGTTCTCCCCTTTTGAACACCAGAGAAGAGTTTCTGTCGCATTTGTAAATCGAGTTCCTAAAAAGTTTGGCATTGGATTTGATTTATGCCAAGTAACATCGTTAAGTATCCAATAGCCAAGATTTAACATAATATTTCCAATGCGGTAAATATTATGATAAGAGCCTATCACCCAAATTGTTCCCGTATCTTTCAAAGCTCTTTTACATTCTTCAAGCCAAGAAATACAAAAATTATCATAATCTTGGAAAGAAGAAAATTTATCCCAATCATCATTTACCCCGTCAACTTTTGTATTGTTGGGACGATATAGCTCTTTTTTTAACTGCATATTGTACGGTGGATCAGCAAATATCAAATCAACAGATTTACTTGGCAGTTCTTTTAATATGTCTATGCAATCGCCATGATATATGTGGTTTGTTTTTAGTTCTATCATAAATCCTCCTAATTTCGCTACATGCTCATAGTTTTATCATATAAGTCTTTGAATGCCTTTATTGTCTCAGAGCTTTCAGATAAAGTCAAAAGGCATTGGTCAACATCATCGTATTTAATTTTCAAAAATTCTTCAAAAAAATTTTTACCTCTACGAATATTTGACCCTTCAGGTATATAAATATTGCCTTTCATTTTCTTGTTCGTAAAGAAAAATAATATTGGTATTAACTTATTGCTGTTTGTGATATTTAATTTCTTTGCTAAATAGGCATAAGTCTTTATAAATTTTCTGTTTATATCAACAAATTTCCCTGTATCGTGGTCATCATTGTATTTGCATTCTAAATAATAAATTTTGTCTGTCATTGTATCTTTAAACAACAAATCTATGTCATGCTTGAATTTTATTATTTGTTCGTTTGCATCTACAATAAGTTGTTCCAAGAGTTTTGGAAACTCAACATTTATATTTATATTTTCCGTCTGACAACGAGTGATATACTTATCAATCAATTCTTCATTTTTAGATGACAATTCAAAAGAGTTGCTTTTCTTCCCGCTGTAATCAGATATTATCTCATACCGTCCGTCACTTTTTATAAATAAAGTCATAAGAACTTCAATGAAATTTCCAAATTGGATATTCATACTCTGCAAGATACCGCCAAAAATCCTATATCTTTTAGGAATAAAATGAATTTTGACATTATGCTTATTTTGTAAATGTTTTATCTTTTCCTGACTACTGGTATGTTCTATAATTTTTATGATAGCTTCATTTATTAACTTCTTGATTTTGTCGTTCATTTAGCTTCCTTTAAAAACAATTTATCATAATTATACAAATAACAAGAGAGGAAGAAAGTAAAATCATTTTCCTCATTTTCTTGTCTTTTTTTTCTTTTTCTAAAACAAACTCCAGTTTCAATTCCAATTTTTCAACCTTTTTTAGTATCTCTGTGTCCTTTTAATTTTTTTTGTTCATGCTTTTTTAGAAGATTTAAGGAGTTCTTTTTCCTTACGTTCAATCTTAAAAGCTCCCTCTTTAAAAGTTCATTTTCTTTTTAATAGTTCCATATCCTTTGAACTGTTTATGCTTCCTTGTCCTATGATATTGCCTACTCCTGAAGACAATATTACTGTTCGCCGATATATTTTCAACATTTTCGGAATTATCAAGAAAAAAATTTAATGGGACACCTGTTACTTTTGAGATTTTTTTAACGAAGATAAAGATGGTGTTATTTTACCCGCTAACCACTGACTAATCATAGACTCCCTAATTCCAATTTTTTTAGCAAATTTTTGTTGTGTAAATTCAGAGGGAATGAAAAATTTAGCGATGTCAAAAATATTAGGACATGGGTTTGCACCTTAGCCAGTACATTCCCATGTCTACTAATAGAAAAGCAGCCAAAGGAAAAGAGACTCTCTGCAAGGAGAATTAATGACTTGGCTGCTTTTCCTATTGGGTAATTCTACAAAAAGAGAACATATAATTCAAAAATTAGCAGTAGGAATATATATGATTAATTAGGACTAATATTGAGGGATAAATGAAGGTAGAACTCACGGATATTCAAGTAAACGAAATTGCCAGCAGGGTAGCGACTAATTGTGATAAAGGGGCTTCGCGTCAAAAGCCGAGCGCAAAAATGTCAATCAGGGAAGTTGCTGAATATATAAACATGTCAATAGTTACGATTCGTAGATTGGTAAGGAGACATGATTTTCCATCGCCGATGGAAGATAAGCAGAGATTTTAGATTTGACAGAGAAGAAATAGAAGCATGGCTAGAGCGTAAAGCAGAGGAAGGAAACGAGATATATAGACCACGCTAAGGGAATGGGGGGGGTAGATGTTGATTTATAGAGGAAGCATGGAAGCGGTGGAATTTATCAATAAGAAATTAGAAGGAAAGAGAGAAGGGAAAAAAGTTAAAGGAATTGGTAATGAAAGTGATGAAAAGAGTAAGAAAGAAATTGAATAATTACTTTACATATATCCATTGATTATATTGTTGACAGGAATGGTTTTAGCTGCGTGTAGTTTAGTTTGCACGGTTTTTTTTGTTAATAAAAGAGATAAGGGGGGGCAGGGAATGGAAAAGAAGTGTGTGTACACGGAGGGGAGAGAACACATAGACATATTGTGGAAGAAGAGATGGAATTGGTGGATGTTAGGAGTCATACTGATGATTGTAGGGTTTATAGCTGGATATTTTTATAGGTAAAGGGGCAAAGACCCAAGGGACAATGTCCCCCAAAGGACAAAAAAATGAGGGGCGAAGAGAGGGTAGTAGAGATAGAGTGCCAAGTGTGCAAAGGGAACGGATACTTATGCGAATGCGAGAGCGACGGAATCGTAAATAGGTGTCCGAATAGCGAGGAATGCGATTACTGTGGCTCGCAAAGAAGAGATAAGTACAAATATGTATGGCAATTATTGCGAAGGGCGAGGAAATGTGGAGGAAGTAGGGCATGCGGCGGTAGAGGGTTTTAATGACCTAAGGTACAAAAAGAATGGGTAGAGCAAGAGAAGAGTGGCTGAAAGAGAGGCAGGAAGGGATAGGGGGGGGATCGCGGAAGCGGTGGGGGGGGTACTCTGGGGATGAACTTGTATATGAGCAATGTGGAGCTGTGGGAGTTGCAAGACGGGCAGAAGGACAGTCCATATATGGGGGGGGGGAGGAATACGCGGGATGGAAGCGGAAAGTCCGTTAATAGAGCTGTTTAGGTTGAGATGGGATTATATCCCATTATATCCCAAAGTATAAAACCATTTGTGTCAAAACCTTACACGTTGCATAGGAATAAGGAGTATCCATATATATTGGGAGCAGTGGACGCAGAGTTGACAGAGGCGGTGGCAGAAGATGAAACGGGGACAAACAAGCCCTCCCAGCAAGCCCGAAAGGGGTTTTTAGAAGTAAAGATGAGTGCAATATACTGGCAAGCGGGCAAAAAGAGCAGAGTGGAACGAGAGGATACCGCAAAACTATTATGTCCAATGTCTGCATTACCTGTTGGCTAACCAGAGTATGGGTATTTTTATCTGAAAGCACAGTTAAAGAGCGTATGGAAGTGTCAAAGGACACAAAGAAGAAGTGCGGGTTAACGACAAAACATTACTACTTTGAAAGGAAAGAGGCGGAAGAAGACCTAAAGATACTGAAAGAAAAAGAAATAGAGTTTTGGGAAAGGAATGTGAAGAAAGACGTAAGAGACCGAATTTGGTACTGTTGCCAATAAATATAAGAAGTTAAGCTTCAAGCAAAGCTTCAAAGGGGTTTGTGTGTAATATCCATGCGTTTAATACGCGCAAAAATAACAGTGTGTAATAAGTATAAGGCAAAACGGTGCATGTTAGAGGAAAAATATGGAGGAAAACAGGAATAATCTAGGCATCCAGCGTATTAACGGGAGAGTACTCAAGTGAGCTAGAGCGAGCAATAGCAGTAAGGAATTACTTAAAAGAGGCATGTGATGGAATTCAAGAAGTTAATAGCGCTCAAAGAAGCGGAGTTTTTGAAAGAGATAAGGTTTATTACAAAGAGAAAATAATAGGGGAGCTAAAAAACAGGCTGGAAAAGTACGAAGGGATAAGATATGGGGAAGAGCAGACAAGAGAAGTGAAAAGGAGACAAGGCGACATTAAATAAGTTCAAAGAGGCGATAGAGGAAAGAAGGAAAGAAATCAAGAGGAAGTGTATGGGAGCCGTATGAAAGATTTGAGATAGAAGTAAAAGAGGTATTAGAGTAGAGTATGTGGAAAAGCCGATAAAAGTGATAGACAAACAGATAAAAGGGTATGAGGAAAAGGAGAGGAAAGAGAAAAGGGAGGAGATAGAGGAACATTAAGTGACTGAATACGATGTATAAAATAGGGGGGGTATAAGGATTGAAATATTTAAGAGTATAGAGAAGTTTATGAAGGGGTTGGAAATAATAAGGAGATTAAAGACGGAGTATGAAAGTCAGATAAAGGACAAATATATAGAGACGCTGGACTTGACGACAGTGTTGGTGGAAAAGACGAGGTTAGAAGAGCAGAAGAAGAGGCTGGAAGAAGTAGAAGTGTCAAAGACATAAGGGCAAAGACCCAAAGGATGATAAAAAATGGAAAACAAAAATTCGTTAGTAAAAAAGGTTCAGAGAGAAACGTTTAGCAGTTATATAACTGGGAATGCGGTAAAAGGAAAGATAAATCAGATGTTAGTAGGGAAGGACGGAGGAAGATTTATAACGGCGATAGTGTCAGCGGTGTCAGACAATTCTGCGCTGGCGGAGTGCGACCCATAGTACGAGATGCTTGTCAGCTGCGTTGATAGGAGAGAGCTTAAAGCTGTCGCCATTGTCGCAGTTAGGACAGTATTACCTAGTGCCATTCAATGACAGTAAGAACAACCGAAAAGTTGCTACGTTCCAGATAGGGGTATAATGGGGGGGGTATATCCAGCTAGTGATAAGGTTAGGGCAATGTAGAAAGATAAACGTAATAGGGATAAAGGAAGGGGAGCTATAGTAAAGTTTGGATGCGTTAAACGAAGAAATAGAAGTGAACCTGATATAGAAGACGAGGAAAAGAGAGAAGAAGCAAAGACAGTAGGCTACTATGCGATGTTTGAGTATGTCAATGGATTTAGGAAAGCGATGTATTGGAGCAGGAAGAAGATGGAAGGGTATGCGTTAAAGTATTCCAAAGGGTATGTGGCAAAGAAAGGATATACATTTTGGGAAAAGGACTTTGACGGAATGGAATATAAGACAATGTTAAGGCAGTTGACAAGCAAATGGTGAGTGATGAGCGTAGAGATGGAAAGAGCGATAGAGAAAGACCAAGCGGTGATAGGGTGAAGACGGGAAGGTAGATTATGTGGTGGATAACGGGGTTATAGATAATGCAGTTGAAGTAAAGAATGACATGAGCAATGAGAGTAGGAACTTTGTTCCTATGCAAGATGATGGAAACGGGAATGCTATTGATGTTAATAATCAAGAGGGAATAAAAGAAGAGTTTTTTAGAGGGGAAAGAAGAGTTAAATGAACGAAAAGAAAGGAGCAAAGACCAAAGTGAAGAGATACGAAATTAGAGTAAAGAACGGAATAAAATTAAGTTGCATCTGCCTGCGAGAAGAAAGAATTACATGAGAAATTTGTGGGCATAGAGTACGAGAGTATTGATGAACTGCGAGACAAAAAAAAGGAACATCTATAAAGAAAAGACTAAATGCAATAGGGAAGATAAAGAATGAATTTGGATGTTATATGTGGTCTGCAAAGGTAAGAGAGAGGGATGGGAAATGCGTGCTGTGCGGAAAGGCAGGTAAAGGAGTAGAGTTTCAAGGATTGCAGTCGCGCCACATTATATCAAGAGCCGAGCAAGGAGTTTAAAATATCGGTGGGATATAAGGAATGGAATAACGGTGTGTTATGGTTGTCAAAAATACGTGGTGCATAAAACAGCGTCGTTTGAGGCAGTTAGCGTGGCTTGTAGAGTATGCAGTAAAGAGAACGGGATATTAACGGTAACAGAGATTGTTGAAATAACACATGACAAAGACAAAAGAGACTGTGGAAAAGATAGAGGGTTTTTAGAAGCGGCAAGGATTGAATTGGAGGAATAAAAATGAACATAATTGGGATGCAAATAGAGAGGGTATTTATAGAAAAACATCATGTTTCACAAATTTTACGACACTGTAAAAAAAAGGACTTGGCGGCAGCACATCTATCACCTTTCTTTGCTAGATAGGATATAATTCTTCTTATCTTGACGCTACGCCTAACCTAAAGTCCATTCCTAAGTTGTGTGCAAACGATATGCTATGGAATGACGGATTAGCGCTCTTTGATAACATTCTATACATGCTGGTTCTTTCAACTTTTGTTGTTTTCACAAGAGTGGCTATTTTTCCTTCTGCCATCATCACTATTTTTAGACTATTTAAAAATAATGCTGTATCTCGGGTTTTGTTATATTCTTTCACAACATGATTTTTATAACTTTGTAATTTTTTAGGATGTTTTTTTAAATATTTAACATAGTCCTCAAAAAATCTGTTTTTATTATTTCAACATCTCCAATCTTTATTCCTTCTATTTTTTATCTTTTTCATATATTCTCCTTTACTAGTTCTCTTATTCTTATCGCTTTTTCTATATCGTCCGTCCGATGCTTTTTATCAACTCCGCCATATAACAAGATTAATATCGTATCAGCAATTTTTGTATAGTAAATTTTTATTCCTTCCCCCCCCAATTTATTTTTAATTCACATATTCCATTTTTTAATAATTTACAATTTGAAAAATTGCCTTTTTGTATTCTATCAATATTATCAACGACTTTTTCTTGTACTTCGTCATTTTCTTTATTAAAAATATCGCTCATATCGTATATTCGTCTAATTTAATAGGCTCTAAAATCTCAATAATTTTGTTTATCTTCGCTTTTAATTGGATATTGTTGTCTGGATGCCGTATTGCAGTTTTAGGAACATGTTTGCTTAAAGAACCGTTTGCCCCTCTTTTCTTTGAAAAGACACGTAGCTTCCAATATTAAAACCGTCTGTTGTAAAGGCTATATCGGTAGACAGGCGGTCTAAAACTTTTTTTCATAGGATATATTTAATGACAAGGGCGTCTCTGTTGAAAAGAACAAGGATTTCTCTGCTGGGATTCCTAGAAAAACTTCAATTTAAAATCTTTTTTGCATTATTGTTGAAAAACTTGCCTCATTTGCCTTTTTGCTCTTGGGAAAATAGCGGGTTTCTTACATTTTTAGATTTGGCGACAACGATGTCTTCTAGCTCTTGTTTATCGGCAGAATCAAGGTCAAAGTCTTCGCAAAACTTGGGCATGTCGTCCTTGTCAATTGGTTAAACGCCGCCTTGTTTCTAAATCCTTTGACATTAGCGTCTATATAATGTCCGCAAGCAAGGTTTATTTCGTACATCGGCTTTATCACCGTATATTCCGCCGTAAGCCGTATTGGAAAGCTCGCCTTCTATTTTAAATTGTTCTCTTATCTTTTCTATTACCGTAGGATGGGGTCGACTATGCTGTTTTTTTTATTAAGTATTCTATATTTCTTCCCTGCAAAAGCATTTTTGTTGTTTTCGTTTGTCATAATATCCTCTTTATGCTATCGTAAATATAGCCTATCATAGCGGGGATAACGGCGTTGCCCAATTGCTGATAGTCTTGAACTCCGATGCTTACTTTATGTTTTATTGAAAAACCCATAACCTTTTTACATTCGTTTATTGTTAAGCGTCTAAACGCCTTGTTCCGTATTATAAAGCTCTGTTCTAGCCCCCTCTCATACGTCGATTGCGTAATAGTGTGTCCTTTGGGACACTATAAATCCTTTCCCCTTGCCCGCCTTTATTAACTATGCCGACCCTTATAGGCTTTAATTTGTAGTCCAAGTCGCTTTCTTTTTTTGAGTATTTGTATATCGTTCCTATTTACGATAAAATCTTTATTGACTTCTTTTTTAAAAATATTTTCTAAAAAACTTTCGCGTATTTCTCTTCTGGCGGCGTATACTCTAACGAAGTCTTTTTTTGCCGGTTTCATATCTTTTCTTAGAGCTACAAAATAAGCTCTTTCCCTTCTTTGCGGTATGCCGAAATACGAGGCGTTTAAAACGCATTTATGCAAATCGTAGCCCTTGGCGTTTAATTTCTCTTCCATTGTTTTATTACGTTTCAGCTGTCAATAGTTAAGATATTCTTCACATTTTCTAATAGCAGTATATAATTAATTGTGGTATTCCGCGATTCTTTTCTATTTCGTAAAGTAAGCGTCCTCTAGGGTCGGATATGCAGTCGCGTTTGTCAGATATGCTAAAAGGTTGACACGGAAATCCCGTGCACAAAATACCCGTGCTTGGAGATTTTATTAGCAGATATTTCCGTAATATTACCGTTAGGCTTTTCCCAGAAATTTTGTTTGTACGCTTCTTGAACGTAAGGGTCAATATCGTTTGAAAAAACGTATGTTAATCCGTGCTTTTCTAACGCTATTCTAAACCCGCTATCTCGTAAAATAAATCAATAAATTTATGCATCTCCTCTCTCTAGATAATGAAAAAAACTCCATAAATGTTTTCCAAATCTATCGTTTATCTGTATCATCTTTATTGTTTAAATAATTTACAGCTCGTTGCCATATATGGTTTTGAGATTGCGTATGGGCATAACAGCTCTGTAGCAAATATCAATAAATTTTGTCAAAGCAATATAAGCGTTCATAACAAGGTTTTATGAAATCAAGAAGAGACTGTTTTAAAGTGAAGCCCATAGTTGTTTTTTCATTTGAATTATGTATAATGAACATATTGAGTTTATCTTTGATGAGTTTATCTTTAAGATTTGTAGCGAGAGGCTTACAAAGTGTTTACAAAAGTAGATATAAATAAGACGAGAGTTCAAATTTCGTTGGGAGCGTGTATAGCGTAATTAACATTAGATATAATAGGACATATGGTGTGTTCATATCAAACATTTTCTAGATTTTTAAAAAAATTTAAGGGATTATGTTATGGAAGGTAATCATGTCAACATTAGTTGTTTTGGGAACACAGTGGGG
>JAISDY010000140.1 GCA_031264425.1 Endomicrobium sp.
CCGACACCACGATTGGTTTAACTGGGGTTGGTTTAGCTGGGGCTGCTTTAGACGGCGATAACCATTTCTTCGCGCCTACATCCCCGCTCGGACCTTTGCTAGCCGATGATGTCCCTTCACTTCCAGCTTGCGCTGCACTACTGCCAGTTGTTATTCCTATCAACATTATTAAAACAACACCTACCCATCTGCAACACTTTCTACTCAAATTCATACTCCCCCTCCCTCCCATTTTTTTAGTAACGCTTTAAAGTAGTAGGACTAAATTCTAACTAAGCAGATGCAGCAACTGCTCTTGCGCTGTGGCGTATACTTGTTAAAGCGTCAATTCTTACTTTATTTTCTCTCATCATAGGCATCAATGTTTCCAATTTATCAGATAGCACTCTCTTACCTTTTTTATTATCCTTACTTTCCAATGCTGTTTTTAATTTACCTATATCTATATCTTTAAATAGCTTACCATCGTCAGAAACCATACTTTTCTCTTGTCCTCTGAACACATCTACAAAGACATGAGCTTTTACACCTATAGTCATATCGGTTATCTCTCGTTGTATAGCATCATAATTATGCTCATCTATCATAGCAGCCACCTCAGGCTTATCTCTAACTATCATTAAAACGCTTGCAACAACTCTTATCAACTCTAAGACTTCGTTAAATTCGTTTTCTTGCAAAGCTCCTTGCACAAACTGGTCAAGAGCTTCTTTATATGTATTAAAAGCTGCTTGCGCTATAGCCTCGTCAGAAAGGTCTCCGACTATATGCAACTCTTCAACATTTTCTACTTCGTCCAGCTTAAGAAAATTTCTCATTTCGCCAATATTTTTAAAATAACACAATGCTTTTAACAAAGCAATCTGCATTTCACCCGGTTTTGTAAATCCTTCGCCAAATTTACCGACTAGTCTTCTTCCGGCTCCCTCTAAACCCACACTTCTATCCATTTGTGCCTCAACAGGAAGAATGTCTTTAGAGGCTTGGTCTTTAATTCTTGCCAAATTACCACTGCTATCGGCAAGTTTATTTTCGCCGTCAAAGTATCTATCGTTCGCCAATTGATCTATAGTAATATTCCTATCGCCAGCAACAACTCCGGAAGTATTCTCTTGTTTTAAAATCCCTTTAAGTCTCTCAATTATAACGCTGTAATTTTTCTCCACTTTAAAATCATTAAACATTACCACAAGCAGATTTTTAGCCAACTTCTCAAATGCGTCTGAATCTATAAATTCCTGCGTCATGGGATTTTCTTCAAAAATAAGTTTACTGATCGCCTCCATATCCCACTTAAATTCCTTTGCAACTAATTCCTTACGTTTTGCTTCATTAGGCTCTCTGTCTTTATAGTCTTGTCTCTTAGCATAAAGATTTATTAACTGTTCTTTTAAGCTATCCATTCTCTTAACCATATCCTTGCCCAAAATCAAAACCTTCTCTTCTTGGCTTAATTCTTCAATAACTGTCCAACTTTTTTGATCAAACATAGTTGGTCGCTTGCTGTTAAGAGCATCCTTTAATCTTCCGGGACCTTTTATAAAGCCGTATAGATTTTTGCTGACATCCAAACTTCCAGATTCCATTAGTAATGTGGTTGTTTCTAGTTTTTCAAACTTATTTATGTCTGTTATGTTTAGCTTATCAAACCAATTGCTATCCACTATCTTCTTTATTGAATCAAACTTATTTCCAATTAATCCCAAAATACCTCTCGCCATAAGCGGAGATGCTAAAGCCACACCAACACATATGCCTATAGATGCTAAGAGAGGAATAGAAATTGGCACAAAAAGAACGGAAATGACTGTCATTGCAGTAAGCAATAACCCTGTGCCTACGACAACACCAATCTTCTTCCAATTGAAACTACGTCCATAAGCCAAATTAACCATATCTTCTCTGGATAACCCTGACATAAACTTATTGAACGTGTCCAGAGACGTGTCCGTTTTGTCATTCGCAAGACCAGCAAATAACATTAAAGGTTTAATATATTTGGTGAATTCATTTACATTCACCTCATTATCGCCTTCCCCACCGCCTTCGGTACGCTTTATAAATTGCTGTCCAAGGGTAGGGAAAAGATCAAAAATTTCAGAAATATCAGGTCTTACGGAGTCTTGTAGTTTTCTCATACGGGATTTAGCCATAATACCATGAGGAACTCCCTTAAAAAACGCAACTATTGTTCTAAGAATAAGAGTCCATGACGATGTGCTAACTTTTGATTTTAAATTGCCAATCTCTGTCATCTTAGCCAACATAACGTCAACAGTTTTATTGCGTTCAACAATATTTGTCAAAATTTCGCTATAGCCTTTTATCTCTTCAGGGAAATTAAAATCTTTTGCTAATTTTGCAAGCTCAATTACCATTGCGCTTGGCAAAGTAATTCCATATTGTTCAGCCATTTGTTTCTTGGCAGATGAGTGACTTGCTGTCAAAATACCCTGCAGTTGGGCAAGCGACGTTATAACATTTCTTTGATCAGGCGGAGTCATTTGATACCAACCATACAATTGCTCAACTTGACCGGCGTCCCAAATATCAGCTTTCCAAAAAGCGGTAGTAATATCGTCTGCAAGTTTTGCACAGGTCTCAAAAGTAAGATTGTCAAAGTTAATATTTAACCCTGCTACTTCACCCAAAACAAATTTACCAAGAGGTCCGTTTGCCAAAAAGTCACGCCAACCTTCATCTTTGTTTATAAAACCCTCGGCTATTTTTACAAATAGTCTCCCTTTTTGAGTAAGCTTACCATCAATTGACAATGTAGAATCGCTTGCAATTTTACGTTTAAAGTCATCTATCATTCTATTTTTTGCATTGCCAGCAAAACTAGTGAACATATCCGTGCTAGAAACTTTTATGTTGGTAGCGTTATTCTTGTTGCTCTCTTTAATCTTGAGACTTCTGGCATCAAGAGCATCAAAAACAAGGCTCTCGACATTAGTATCAAGTCCTTCATAAGCATGCATGAGACTATTAAGGGTATCTAATTCTGAATTTTGCCAAAGGAGTTCCGTCAGCTCTTTTGCCATAGCTGCAACTTCTTTAGGATTTTCTGGATTTATGTTAAGATATGTGTTCTTACGTTCTTCATTTAAACCTAACAAATTAAGCACTGCCATAAAAAACATCAACCATGCCATAGAATTGTCTTTAGAACTTAATCGCTGCTGAATATCCATAAACATCTTGCCCTTTGCAGTTAAAACTTCTTCATTAGCAGCATCATTAGTCACGTACTCAGAGCCAGGAGCATATTGACCGTGAAGAACAGCCATTATTGGAGCTTCGGCTCTTGACGAATCAAAAGCGTCGGAAGCAGAAGACGTGCCAGCGCTGTCTGCGACAGTTTCTAACGGCATTATATATTGTTCAAAAGAGCGTATTATGCCTACAAATTCTACAAGATCTACTGCGGAAGAAAGTCCTTTATCAATAATAGGCTCGTCTCCAAAATAACTTCTTGGATCAAGAGCTAAACTAACGGCTTCCATATGCTCTTCAACAATTCGCAATTGGGTTTTAAGGTTTTCGTCTCCGGCAAGAACCCCTTTCAATCTTTCAAATCTGTCTTTTACCTCATCGCTGACATTGTTAAAAGCTTTCAGCACAACGTCTCTAGGACTTTCAGCTTTCATACTTTCAACACTAAAATTACTTTTATCAAAACCGCCGCGAGATTCAAGAGCAGCATTTAACTCTTCCTGCACCGCTTCACGCGCGGCGCCTTCTGGCATTGTAGCGACCAAATCTCTAAGCACGCTTAAAACCATTCTATCCCTTATAGAGTCTGTTACGGCAAATCTTATTGAAGCGTCTATGTCGTATAATGATCTTATGTCTGACACAAAAATCAACATTTCCTTTATTGCCTCGGACGACATATTTGAAAAATCAATTTTTTGTCCAGATTCTATAAACTTACCAAACAAAGCTTCAGCATTAGAATCTCCCATATACCCGTTCTTATCTTTCCACATCTCAACTGCTCTTTCCCTAAACATAGCGCTATCCTTAAATGCGTCTATTTGGGCTTTTACTTTATCGCCGCTATATGCCATTATTCTAGTAGTATCCCATCTATTCTCAGGTCCGCCAGGTCGCCCACTTCTCTTTAATGCTTGAGCCAAATCAGCATCGCTCATCAAATGAGTATCTAACAATACGTTTACAAAATTACCCTGATAGTCTATTCCGGTAGCACCCATTTCGTTTGCAATTATCAAACGTTTTTTCTCTGTCTTTCCCGCTAAAACGCTTAAACTTTCTTCATTAGGAACAAGAGTTCCTTTAGAATCAGTCCATTTGCCCTGTCTGTCTGTAAACTCGTATATTTCAAGTTCAAGACCACCGTCTTTAATAGGCTTAGTAAGTAAGTCATAATTTTCTTCTATAGCTAATCTTATCGTCTCAAAACTAGCTTGAGTTTTTGCAAGAAATAAGAAATTATCAAGTCCTTTAAAATCTCCATTTTCAATAGCAGATTTCAATTGTTGACCTAATATGCTCATTTGTCCTTGCCCAACTTTCCCATCAAGATTCCAAGCAGCTTTAAACATCTCCACTCCTGCTTTTTCACCGGTTATATTGTAAACTGTAGCAGCGCCTGTCCTGTTAATTATAAGCTGCTGCAAACCGTCAACTGTTCCTGAAGCTCCTACCATCACAACATCACGGGCACCTGAATAAATTGCAGCCAAAGACGTTTGCATGCTGGTTTTACTTGTTTTTGTAGCCTTCTGCATAAAGGGTTTCAGATCGCTTTCGTTTATTTGTCTTTCTAGTCCTATCCTCAAAGTAAACCCAAGTTGACGATATATGTCATTAATAACCATATTTTCTTGTATTCCTGTTGAGCCTACAGGTTTCACAGTCCCATCTTGTGAGGATATTTGCATACCTCCATTCTCAGAACCAGAAAATAAACCCATTATTATACTGTTTAAACGCCCTTCAGAATTATACCCGTCTTTTTCAGACCATGGTTTTATTTTTGCAGTTAAATCGTCCCTTAACTTATCAGACATTTTAACCTTTAAAGATGCCGACTGTTCTCCAACAACAGCTATCCAATCGCCCTGAAGAGAAGCATTTTGAAGTTCTTGCTCTGTTTTAAAGCGCAATACTTTAACCTCTCTGTTTTCACCCAACTCTGGCATAGTAATTTTTGCTTCTGTTACACTATTTTTACCGGAGGCAAGCATTGCGGCGTATATAGCAGGTGCATTAATAACATTACCTATCTCAACTGCTCTGCCCACCATATACATTTCTGGAGGTTTATTATCTCCTCCTATAACAGATGCAGTACGCGTAAGAGCCCACAAATGAATTTCGTCTGCAATAACTCTCTTTACACTGTTAAGAACATCGTTGAGAAGTTTTCCTTGAGCGCCACCTTTGCTTATAGCTTCATTCTTTAAATGTCCTCTTGTAGTTGGGCTCATAATGACAACAGTATCAGGGTCACTATATATCCCTCTAAGACCATCTAAATCTGTATCACGTCCTTCAGGTTTGTAATCGTCAATTTTGGCAGCCTTCATACCTAAAGATTCAAATAATTTTCTCGCCGCTTTACCAGAAGCCGCATAATTATCTAAATCTTCATTTCCAACTAATATTTCTATATTGGCATCTCTGCCCATTAACACTCTTGTAATAACTGCATCTATTGCTATTGAAATTGTTTTACCGCCTCCCATTCCTACGGCAACATTGTCGTTATGTTGAAAATGTGCGATCATTTCAGATTGGGATGGGCGTAAATTATAATTAACCATTGTATTTGCTTGTATCATAAATACCTTTAAAACATTAGCTGCTTCTGTTTCTAAACCATTTTTTTCCATATTAAGCAGTGCGGCACGCAAAAGATCCAAAGTGCCGTCTGCGAATTTTATAACCTTAATTTTTGAGGGGTCTCTAGAATCGGGGAGACTCTCGGTAATTCTTCCCTCTAAAAATGTTTTTACGAAATTTACAACTCCTACTTGTCTTAAATAAGCTTTATCTTGTGGAGTAACAGCTCCGCGACTAAATCTATCTATAATAGCAGTGACTTCATCTTTAGTAGCATTGGGACCTTCTCCTGAAAACATTCTTTGTATACGCGTAAGGTTGTCAGAGTTCTGCAAATATTCCAAACGAGGTAGTAATGCCTCTATATTGTCAGAATAGCCTGAATTTTCAAAAAGAGAATGTAGTCTGGATTCAAGTCTGCTAATTTCAGCTGCTTTTGAATTCACTCTTGTCTGCTCACTTATCAAAGCCATTCTGACATCTTTATTATCAGAAAAAGTCTTTTCCAACACATCTGCTAAATCACCACTGGTATCAGGAAATTTAAGTTTTAATATATTTTTTGCAGCCTCGGTTAAACTGCCATCGGCAGAAAATAAAACTGTACCTTTAAGCAGTGCTATGGTTTGAAGCAAATTATTAATGTAAGGTCTGTAATCAGGATCAATATTTTCAATTTGAACCTCTGCTACTAACTTCCCGTCTTTAAATAATTTGTTTTTGATTAAATTTTGATCTGATTCATTAACGTTGAGAGAATTAAGCAACACGTCAAGCATTCCTGCCACCGCAAAATCAACAATATTTAATTTACTACCATGATTTAATCTAAGCTCTTCCATTTTTCCGCATACAGAATCAATATTGACTATAACTTTTTGAACTTTTGCCCCATCAACGCCTTTGTCCATCAGAGCTTCCTTAATTTCAGACTTAGCCCTATCAGTCAATTTGCCTCCAATAATAGAATCAGATTTTTCTAATATTTTTCTTATTGCCGTTTTAGTATCAGGACTAAGTTCAAATGCTCTAGTAAGTGCATCAGAAACAAGCTCAGCTGTTGTTAATCCTTCTAATTCGCCCCTTAAGCTTTGTAAAGATTCTAAATCAGCTATTGCTCCAGTCAAATTACCTTTTCCTACAACTTGCAATAACATATATAAATCTACATCTGACACTTGTACCCCATCGTTATCCAACGAGAACTTGTCCATTTGCGACAATGGAGATTGAGCGGAGTTTCCAGATAAAGTCCTAAGCAATTCAACAGGTTGATTAGCGTAAATAGTCATTAACTGTTCTACCCTCATACAGCCTATGGCAAGAGATTCAATTAAACCTTGATTACCAGCTAAAGGAGATTGATTAAGAGCTGTTATCATACCCTGTAATTTCATTTTACCGTCTTCAAAATCTCTACTAGCCAAAATATCATTTAATTTAGGTCTCACTTCAAGATAAGAATGAACCATTCTTTCTGCAGGCTGTCCAAGCGCACGTATTACAGATTCTTTCAGGCTGCCGTCAGCTTTAAAGGAAGCTTTTGACAACAAAGTTTTGACAATTGCGGCGTATTTTCCGTTAACTGCATCAACAAATCTGTTTCCTATATCATTGCCAAGTTTTTCTAAAACTTTTGCTTTAAAACTTGCTTTTAACTGTCCTCTCTTATCAAAAGACAGTTGTAAGTTTTTAGATTCCTTTGCTATCGTTTCAACTTTAATAATAAATTTATCGCCAGCATTAGATACAAGAGTATCTGTTATAATTCTTCTCGTCTCTTCCAATAATTCTCCTTTGTCATTAAAAATATCAGTCCGTAACCTTCCATCAGGTTGCAATAAAGACTCTTTTACAAGATCCCACTTCTTAGAAACTTCACTGAAAGCTGCCTCAACTTGAGCGCCTGCATAATGTAATGTAATATCGTTTACAACACCAGCTTTTACAATTGCAATATCAGACAAAAATGATGCAGCAAGTAAAGATTTCATTTGAGGCATAACTTTGCTAATAAATTCAGAGTTTGCTGCAAGGGAATTTAAATTGCCTTTTAAAGAGCCTTTTATTTCTTTGCCATCAACCGTAAAGCTTAGCCTTGCGCTTCCCAAATCTTGTCCTATTATTTTTATCTCTTTTATATCTACAATTTTAAATATCTTAAAACTGCCATCGGCAACTTTAACTGTAATTTCAGAAGCAGGAGTTAAATCTTGTATTCTTGCTTGAATGCTTACAGAGATATTAAAATAGCTGGTTGGCGCAATTGCCTGCTTTGCGTAAAATATTTGTTCTTTTAATCTAACAGCTTCTTCTTTGTTAATTTTTCCCTCTACAAGCAGATTATTTACTTCGCTGATAATTCTATCCGATTCAGCAGACATCAATTTTCGTAATTCAACTCTATATTTGTTTGTTTCTGCATTCCCGCCTTTAAAGTATGCTTCGTCGCCAGTATCCATCAATGCCCTAAAGTCCCTATATTTTATCTTCTCTGATCTAACATCGTCTATTATCCTATTTATATAATTGTTCAATGCTAAAGTCTCAGGAGAATATTGTCCTCTTAAAAATTCTATCTCTCCTTCACTCAGTTTAAAAGCATCAAGTTCAGCTTGTTGTTCAGGCGTACGTACTTCAAGATTTGCAAGCTCTATAACTCTGGCATCTCTTAATCTCGGAGAATCTTTAAAATTCTCAACCATATGCTTACCGACAATATTAAACAGGCTGTCAACAATACCTTGTAATTTTCCAGCCAATAATTCTTTTTGTTGCTCCTTTAAAGTTTTAGAAGCATTTACAATCACATTTACATACTGCACCATAAAAAGAGATTTTGCAGTTACATCTTTGGCGTCAATATTCTCAAATACGTCAACTAATAGATTAACAATATCAGTAATTTCTGTTTCTCTTCCCGGTATTTTTGAAGCAACCGAAACATAATTTAAAAGCAGTTCAGCAGCAAGTTCTTCTTTGCCGTTTACTTTAGCATTATCTAAAGCTTGCTGTATCTGGAGTAAAGTAAGAGGCTTCCCTTGCTTTATAGATTCAATATCTACGCCTAAAGAAGCAAGACCAGCAACAGCATACAAATAGTTTAATTGTTCAGTACTAGAAAGTCCTTCAGGTAAATTCA
>JAISDY010000006.1 GCA_031264425.1 Endomicrobium sp.
ATAATAATTTATAGCCTTTGCATAAATGCCTTGTTTATAAAACAGATCTCCTAGTCCTCTGTTTGCTTTGACTGATTTTTTATCTATTTTTAAAACGTCTAAAAACATTTTTTCCGCAAGATCAAAAAGACTTCCTTCAAAAAAAATGTTTCCGATTTTAACTACAACTTCCGCATTATTTTTGCGAATCTCCAGAGCTTTTCTATAATATTCCAAACTTAAATTATAATCTTTTTTTAAATTATACAAATCTCCAATTATTACATAGTATTCAAAAATTTTCTTTTTTGAAGGTTTCTGAAGTAAAATTCTATCGTAAACATCTAACGCCCTATTATAAAAGCCTCTGTCCGCAAAGTTTTTCGCCAGAAGCTCAAGTTTTTTTAGATTCCCTTTTTTATTTTTAACTATATTGTCCTCAATTAAAGGTTCAGACAGCGCTTTTGAAGACGAAGAATTTTTTTGACGTTCTTCTAAATTATCTTTTAAACCAAAAGACGTACAGACGAAAATAAATATCGTCAATAATATAGTGCAAAATTTTAGACTATTCAATTAAAACTCTCTCTCGTATTTTATTTATAATGGCTACTTTTACTTCTTTGATAGATTTTTTCATAGCCATATAACCCTTATCTATGGTTTTGTAAGCTCCGGCAAAGTCTGCCGCGTTTAAATCTCCAACTTCGGGACATATTATAACATCCACCTTTGACAGGTTATATTGGTCCAAAGATTGCCCTTGTATATATATAGCTTGCATAAGAGTTAAAAATATATTGTTTACATTGTTTTTTGTGATATCCGCAGACAAAGGAACAGCTATAATAACGTCTGCTTTAAAAATTCTAGCCACGCTAACAGGTATGTTTTCAGATAAGCCGCCGTCAATTAAATAGCGCTGATTGTATTCAACCGGTTGGAAAATACCCGGCACTGCGGAGCTGGCTCTTGCCGCAAAAGCCACGCTTCCTTCCCTAAGCAATATCCTTTCTCCGGTAATTAAATCAGTGGCAATGCACACTAGAGGGATTCGTAATTGATTAAAGGTCACTTCTCCTATTCTTGCATTTATAAAATTTTCAAGCTTTTTATTTGAAAGAAGGCGATCAGCCAGAAGCAATTCTAAAAGAGATATGGAATTAAAATTTGAAATGTGTCCCACATCAAATTCTTTTATATCATCTTGGAGCCTTTCAAGAGACGCTCCCGCACAGTATAAAGCTCCGGCTATAGATCCAACGCTTGTGCCTACGACCAGACTTACAGGAATTCGTTCTTCCTGAATTACCTTCAAAACACCCACATGTGCAAATCCTCTTGCTCCTCCTCCCCCTAAAACCAAAGCAATTTTTGGCAGTTCCTCTTCTTCAATAGACATAGCTTTCCGCCACAAAATGTCTATAAGAAAATTTTCCTCGTTAAAGTCCTGTAGTTCGGCAAACGAGGCGCAAACCGAAAACAATACGGCAAAAATTATAAAAATAGAACTTTTAATAGGAATCAAGGTCAACTCCTACGGCAAATTCAAGATTGTAATAACTTCTATTTAAATTTCTTATCAATTCAATATCGTCTTCATCATAATGCTTTTTTTCCAATAATTTAGCATCTATCGCGCGCTTTCTCCAAAAGTTGTACTCCAAAAAGGACTTGCTCATGCTTAATCTTATTTCTCTTTGAGATTTTGCTCTCGCCAAAACAGACTGCCTAATTTTTATTCTGCCTTGTTTAATTTTTGAAAATAAGGATCCTCCGTCAAAAATAGGAATATTTGCATTTAAAGAAATATACCAATTCATATCGTCTTTAAACATTCTTGCCCCTAACCATTCTTGGGCAATACCCAACGTTATCTTCGGAAATCTCTGAAGAGAAAGCAAATTAAGCGACAAAGAGTCTAATTTTTCCTGAGTCTGTGATGATTTTAGCTCTGGTTTAAACTGGTACGCTAGAAATAAACATTTGTCAAAATCTAATTGTTTGATTTTTGGAATGGCTTTGCCTGAAATTCTAACGATAGAATTAAGATCTTTCCCCATAAGGGCAAGTAAATTTAAAACTTCTTTTTCAAAAGATAATTGCTCTTCTATGCACTTTTTTCTCAACTTTTTGATATTTTCCGAAGGAAGCCGCACCCTCCCAACCTCAGCTGATCTCAACTTTGCAAGATCTATTTCCAATAATTCTTTATAATACAAACATTCGTTAAAAACTGATTTTACATCGTTTATTATTTTATTTTTAATAATGTCTCTTTCATTCTCTGTTTTTTCTTTATTTATTTTTGTAAGTTTGTTCGCGGTTTTTATTCTCCCTCCGTTGTAAATATTTTGCCAAGCTGAAATCCTTACGGAATAGCGCAGATCTTGCTTTCCCTTAGGCAAAATGATGGGAGCTTGCGACATGGAGTCTGAAACAAGCGTAAAAATACTATTATTAAAATGGGAACAATTCAAATTAAAATCAAAGTTAGGAAGATATAAAATTTTAGATTCAAAAATTTTTTGATTGGCGAATTCAATGTTTTGATTAGCTTCCAATATTTCAATATTAGACGACACAGCTCTTTGTACGCTTACGGCTTCCGTCAACACTTCATCAACCGTTTGAGATTGAACTAATGATACAAAAAAACAAATACAAGCCATTAAAACAAATACAAGCGCATTTTTTTTCATTCTAAATTCCGTTTAATATTTTCTATTTGCCTGACAATAGACTTCCTTGAAGTAGAACCGTAGGAAATTTTCATGTCAACAATATGTTTGGCGTCTAAATATCTAAAAATATCTTTTTTAAATATTGGCGAAAATTTCTTGAATTCATCAATGGAAAGGTTGTTCAAAGTTTTGGAATGTTTTTTACAATACAAAACAATATTTTTAACCATAGTGTGGGCTGTCCTGAAAGGAACATTATTTCTTGCAAGATAATCGGCTATCTCAGTAGCCGCTATGAAGCCTTTTTCAGTGCTTTTCAAAGTATTTTCTTTAACAAACTTTAAACTTGCAATCATATCGCTCATTACTTCAAGACACATTTTCACATTGTCAAAAGCATCAAAAACTGGAGGTTTGTCTTCTTGCAAATCTCTATTATAAGCCAAAGGCAAAGATTTTACAATAGTAAAAAGAGCCGTTAAATCTCCAAAAATTCTTCCAGATTTTCCTCTTATCACTTCGGCGCAATCCGGATTCCTTTTTTGCGGCATAATAGAAGATCCCGAAGTAAATTTATCATTTATGCTTATATAGCCAAACTCTGGATTCATCCATAAGATTATCTCTTCACAGAATCTTGTCAAATGCAAAGATATGACAGACATGCAGAAAACAAATTCTATCGCAAAATCTCTGTCGCTAACGCCGTCCAAAGAGTTTTCGCTTATATTTTTAAATCCTAAAAGTTTTGCCGTATAAAGTCTGTCAATTTTAAAAGACGTTCCGGCCAAAGCCGCGCTTCCCAAAGGCAAAAAATCAACCCTTTTATAACAGTCTTTCAATCTTTCTTTGTCTCTTTGAAACATATGCGCATAAGCAAGAAGATGATGTACGGCTAAAATTGGCTGAGCAGGTTGCAAATGCGTAAATCCCGGCATAACCACATCTATGTTATCACTTGCTTTCTTTACGAGTATTTTTTGGAAATCGTTCAACAAATTCTCAATTATTTTTGCCGCGTCTTTAATATAAAGCCTTAAATCTGTAGCAACTTGATCGTTTCTGCTTCTGGCAGTATGCATTTTGCCGCCAACAGCGCCTATTCTGCGTATAAGTTCCTTTTCAACAGCAAAATGTATGTCTTCTTCTTTTGGAATTTTCCAACCTTTCTTTAAATCTTTCAATATAGACGCAAGACCTGCGACAATCTTTTTACCTTCGTGAGAATTTATAATCCTTGTCTTTACAAGCATTTTGACATGAGCTATAGAGCCTATTATGTCAACTTCCGCAAGCCGTCCGTCAAAAGAAAAAGATCCAATAAACTGTTCAAATTTTTTCATTGCAAATCCTTATAATTAGCTATATAACCAAAACCAATAAGCTCAGTATTCTATTCCTTTGTAAGCTTTTACGCCTTCATTATAACAATGCTTTATTTCCTTCATTTCAGTCGCAATATCCGCAGCTTCAATCAAACTTTGAGGAGCGCCTCTCCCGGTTACGATAATATTTGACTTCTGCGATAATTGCTGTAAAAGAGTTAAGAATTCTCTTTCATCTATAAATTTATCGCGTAAAGCGATATTAAATTCTTCCAAAACTATTAAATCGTATTTTTTAGGACTGAGCGACAATAATTTTACTTTATCCATAGCTAAACAACAATCTAGTTTCGTATCTTTGACGCTTACGCTTTTAAATAAATAAGGGTGTTTTTTTGCAAATGAAAAAAAATCCAAATTGTCTAGCGCTGACAAAATTTTCTGCTCGCCGTAAAACTCTTCTCCCTTAAATAATTGTATTAAGCAAACTTTAAAGCCCTGCCCTAATGAGCGAATTATTTGCCCTATTGCCGCCGTTGTTTTACCTTTTCCGTTCCCTGTGTTTACAATTATCATAATATAGCCGATTAGCCTGCAAAAACCTGCTTTCAATCAAGAAAAAGCAGGTTTTAAAATAAACTTTGAATACGATAAATATAATTTTTCCTCTACTTCATTTCTTTAAACATTTCTTTCGGAGCACCGCATTTAGGACAATTCTTTGGAGGCTCGCTTCCCAAATGCTCATATCCGCATATCTTGCATTTCCACTTTTTATCAGAAGTCTGTTTTAGGCTTACATTGCCGTAATTTATGCCAAACAGTTCATCTTTAGGTCTGCTTTCAGGGATTGACGACGGTAGTTTTCCACTTTCAAAAATATCTTTTGAAACATACAAAGCGCAAAAGCACGATCCATATTTTTTTACATCGTCTTCCATATAGACGCAAGGGCAAATTAAATCTGAACCCAAATCATAATTACCAGTTGAAAGCCTACATGGACAGGAAGCGTATCCGTAGCGTTTTAAATTAGTAAGCAGGCTCTTTAACAATTCGTTTACAAAAGAAGAATCTTTGTTAAAATAATATCCTTTCTCTTGTGCGTTTTTTCTGAGATAATCCATCAATTCTTCTGTGGTATCTATCTCTACGCTCATAAGAGCGCTTCTTTTATAGCATCAGGCTGGAAACCGACAATTGTTTTTACTTTATTGATTAGTACCGTAGGAAAACCGCCCTGCGGATTTACCTTAGAAAACTCTTTCATAACCTTATCTTGCTCAGAGCCGACAAGCAAATCAACGTCAATGTAATCGTACTTAATTCCCATGTCAATCAAAAGCTGTTTTGTTTTTTTACACCATACGCAAGTGCTTAAAGTGTAGAGAAACACCGACTTTTTTGTCATTTTTCCCGTCAACATGTTTGATCATTTTACTCTCCTTTTGTCGTATAAAATACGATACAATCAGATAGAAAACGAGCGATTACAATGCTTATTTAAACAAATTTTTATTTCTATATCAAACTGTGTTCTTTAAAACTAAAATAATCGTTGTTTGAAACTATTATGTGGTCTAAAAGAAAGACTTCTATTGATTCTAAAGCTTTTCTTACCGAAATAGTTGCGGCAATATCGTTTTGAGAAGGCTTTAATGTTCCGCCGGGATGGTTATGGGCTATTATTATAGAGGCTGCTTTATTGTTTAGAGCCGTTTCTGCTATTTTTCTTGGCATGAGGAAAGATTTATTTACCGTGCCGTTTTCAAGTTCTTTATAAGACGTTATTCTGTTTCCGGAATCTAGCGTTAAAATATAGACTTTTTCTATTTTTTCTCCGCTTAAAGACGAAATTAAAAAATCTTTTACCATAACAGGAGAATTTATTTTTTCTTGTTGTTTTATTCCAAGCGAAAGATATAAAGAAGAGAATTTTCTTAAGAAGACCAGAAATCCTGCAGAATAATCTGACAAATTTTTTATATTTTTTAAATCTTTTATATCAGCGTCAAAAACTTGCTTTAGACTGCCAAATTCATGTATCAGCGACTTGGACTGAGGTTTTACGTCTTTCCTAGCAATTACATAAGTAAGAACCAGTTCCAAAATTTCATAATCGGCAAGACCTATAAAACCGGTTTCCAAAAACCTATTCCTGAGCCTGCTTCTATGCCCAAGATAGTGAGGTTTTGACTTTTTCTCAAGCATCAAAAACTCACCTTTTCTCGCATTTCTTTTTTATAAGACGCTATTTTTTTATTCCTAAGAATTTTTTCTTGCGCTCTTTTTGAGCGTTTCTTTTTTTGATTGCATATTTTTTCTATCATTTGACGCTTTTTTGACAGTTCGCCAAGAATAGTTTCTTCTATCTTTTCGGCAAGTAACCTCCTTGCTAAAAATCTGTTCAATCCTTGCGTTCTCTCACGATGGCATTTTACTTCCGTGCCTGTAGGCAAATGTTTCAAATAAACAGCCGAAGACACTTTATTGACGTTCTGTCCGCCTTTGCCGGGCGAACGCACAAATTTTTCCTCAAGGTCCGACTCTTTTATCTCGTAACGTTTAAAAATTTTATCCAGTTCCGCTTGTTTTTTTAAACTCACGCCAAAATCTTTCATATCAAAACCTTTTCTTCTTTAAGTTTTTTTGTGAGCTCGTAAGTTTTGGTAAATAGACAGGCATTGATTCCATTTTTTTTAGCAGCTTTAATATTTTCCTCCATATCGTCAATAAAAAATATTTCCGAAGGCAAAACGTTATAGCGGCGTATTACATGTTGATAAATTTCGTCTTCCGGCTTTCTCAGATGCATTTTGTAAGAAAGAAAAAAATCATTAAAAAGAGCAAATGCCTCAGGGTAACGATCTTTCAAATAATCAAAATGCAGCTCATTTGTATTGGATAGTATTGCAAGTTTATATTTACTTGCAAGCACGGCTATCAATTCTATTGTTTCAGGCACGGGTTCAAAAATATTATTCCACTGAAACACAAATTCGTTATACGTGCCCAAATATTGTGTCCGTTTAGCCAATGTGTCGTAAAAATCAAAAGAAGAAATATTGCCTTTTTCATAAGAATACGCAAATTCAGAATATGTCGGAATCAGTTCGTTGAAATCGGTTATTTTGTGATCTGGAATTCTTTGTATATACGCCTTAATAAATTTCATTAAATCAAATTTGAATATAACGTTGCCCAAATCAAACACAATAATTTTTGTAAACATACGCTAAGCTCTCGGGTGGCGAATATCTTTTCCATGAACCATAAAAATCACGTCTTCGCAAATATTGGTGGCATGATCGCCAAGCCTTTCTATGCTTTTAGCTATAAACATCAGGTCTGTCGCGCGCTGAACGGTGTCCGAGTCGGGACAAGCAATCAAAATTGTTTTTAATTCGCTTATAATGGCGTCTCTCAAAGCATCCACTTCATCGTCCTTAGACAAAACGGACATGGCAAGCTCGGAATCGCTAGTATTAAAGGCTTTTATGCAGTCTATAATCATATTTTGAACAATTTCTATCATCTTTGGGATATTTACAAGAGGTTTGATCTCCGGGTACTTTATTAAGTCCAAAGACATCCTTGCCACATTTAACGACTCGTCCCCCATTCTTTCCAAATCGCTATTAATCCTCATTGCGGAAGTTATAAATCTCAAATCAGCCCCGACAGGTTGATTTAAAGCTATAAGTTTTAAACATTTATCGTCAATAATTATTTCCTGAATATTGACTTCTTTCTCAAGAGAAAGAACCGTATCTATTTGACTGGGGTCTCTGGAGACAAGTTCTTCCGTCGCAGTTTGTATCATTTTTTGAACAAGTCCAGCCATATCAAGAAGCTGATTTTGTAAATCGCTCATTTCAACATCAAAGTGCCGCATACCGATGCCTCCTTAACCAAATCTGCCGCTGACATAATCATTAGTTTCTTTTTCCGAGGGATTAGTAAATATTTTTTCAGTTTTATCAAATTCTATGAGCTTGCCCATAAGCATAAAAGCAGTGTCTTGAGAAACTCTTGCGGCTTGCTGCATATTGTGCGTTACTATTACTATCGTATATTTTTCTTTGAGCTTAATAATCAATTCTTCAATGTTTCTTGTGGCGACAGGATCAAGAGACGAACACGGCTCGTCAAGAAGAATAATATGCGGAGCTATGGCTATAACCCTCGCTATACAAAGCCTCTGCTGCTGCTCTAAAGTTAAAGACAATGCCAATTTACGAAGTTTGTCTTTTATATCGTCCCATAACAAAACGGCTTTTAAACTTTTTTCCACCATTTCATTTATAACTCTCTTATCCGAAGCTATTCTGTTTACTTTAAGACCAAAAGCCACATTTTCATGAATTGAAACCGGGAAAGGATTAGGTCTTTGAAAAACCATTCCTACGTTCTTTCTTAACTCATCCACGTCAGTATCTTCATCATAAATATTATGTCCCGAAATATTTATTGCCCCCAAAGTATGAACGTCGTCTATTGTGTCATTAATTCTGTTTATAGACCTTAAAAGAGTAGATTTGCCGCAACCGGACGGACCTATCATGGCAGTCACACGTTTTTCTTCAATATTTATATTTATATCTTTAAGCGCATGAAAATCGGAATAATACAGATTAAATTTTTTTATTTCTATTATAGACATAATAATAAAGCTGCTCCTAATCTTTGCAAATGTCACCCAAAGATTAAAACTGCATATTTTTTAAAATATTTAAGGCAAGCTCAACGGCGTCTCTTCCTTGTTCTCCGGAAACGGCAGGCTTTTTGCCTTCAGACACATTGTTTAAGAAATTGTCTAATTCGTAAAATAAAGGCTCGTTTGGCGGAAGTTTAGGTTTTTTTACGTCTATATCAAAAAGTGATGTAATTTTTTCTTTTCCTTCTTTTTTAGCATAAACTTTAAGGCTCTTGCCGGCATAATCTATTGAAACATAGCTGTCGGATTGAAATACTCTTATTTTTCGGTACTTTTCCATTGAAACCCTGCTAGCTGAAACGTCCGCCACACAGCCATTGACATATCTCAGCCTAACTTTAGCAATATCTTCCGTATCTGAAAGAATTTTAGCTCCGTGAGCTTCCAAAGAAACGACTTTATCTTTTACAAGATAAAAAAGTATATCCAAATCATGTATCATCAAATCCAAAACCACGCCTATGTGGCTGGTTCTTGGATCATATGGACCAAGCCTGTTTACTTCAATAAACTTGGGGCTGTTGATAAACGGAGCGGCGGCTATTATTGCAGGATTAAACCTTTCAACGTGACCAACTTGTAAAACTAAATTTTTAGACTTTGCTATTTCTATAAGGTCTTCCGCCTCGCCAACACTTAAAGTAAAAGGCTTTTCCACTAGGCAATGAATACCATTTTGTAAAAGAGGCTTTGCAACTTGATAGTGATATGGCGTCGGAACGGAGATAATCGCAGCATCAACTTTTCCAATAAGCTCGTTAAAATTTGTTAAGTACTTCGTTTTGTTTGCCTTTGCTATTTTTTCAGCTCGTTTGGCATCGGCATCCACAACAAATTCAAGCGTTGAGTCGGGATGTTCTCCCAAAATTCTGGCATGGTGTTGTCCAAGAGAACCCACTCCGATTACCGCTACTCTTATACTCATTTTTTATAACCTTTTACAACTTTAATTATTTCGTCAACTTCTACACTTGAAAGAGACGGGTGGACGGGAAGCGACACAACTTCCATCGCGGCTTTTTCAGCCTCTTTACAAAGACCAGCCTTATATCCCAGCTTCTTATAAAGAGGCTGTTTGTATATTACGCATGGATAATAAATTCCGCTTCCTACGCCTTTATCCGATAGATATTTCATAAAAGATTCTCTTTCTTTGGAGGAAACCCTTACAGTGTATTGATGAAAAACATGCCTGCAATTTTCAGGAGCATGCGGAGGTTTCAAAAACTCTAAATCTTTAAAAACCTCATTATATTTTTTTGCATTCGCTATTCTTTTTGCAATCCAATTTTCAAGCTGCTCAAGCTGCGCTATGCCTATAGCGGCGGCTAAATTCGTAAGTCTGAAATTGTATCCTAAAATCGTATGCGTGGAGTGACCTTCCCTTCCATGGTTTATAATCTGCCTTCCGTATTTGTCGGCTTTCTCGTTATTTGTAAGAACTATCCCGCCTTCGCCGGTCATCATGTTCTTTGTGGCGTAAAATGAAAAAGCAGCGGCATCGCCGAACGCTCCGACTTTTTTCTTTTTAAATTCAGCTCCGTGAGCTTGGCAAGCGTCTTCTATAAGTTTAAATTTATATTTTTTCTTTAACTTAAGCACGGCGTCCATATCGCATGGAAGTCCGTATAAATGTACTATTAAAACAGCCTTAACATTCTTTTCTTTTTTTAACGCCTCTTCAAGTTTTACAGGATCTATATTAAAAGTTTTTGGATCAATATCCACAAAAACCGGCTTTGCTCCACAAAAAAGAATTGAGTTGGCGGTTGCTATAAAAGTGAAAGGCGTAGTGATTACTTTGTCGCCGGACTTAATGCCAAACATCAAAAGCGCCGTATGGAGCGACGTAGTTCCGTTGGCGTTGGCGATGCCGAACTCGGCTCCGCAATATTTAGCGAAAGACTGTTCAAACTGAGCCACATACTTACCGCTTGCTAAAATTCTTGAATCTAAAACGTCATTTACTAACCGTCTTTCTTTCTCTCCAATAATCGGACAAGCCATATTTATCATTTTTTACCTCTGTTATTTTATATTCCAATTATAGTCGCGCCGAGCTTTTTCGCTTTTTCTATCACTTCATCTTTATCCAAAATTAAAGTGACACCCGATTCTATTGCCATCGCTCTTACTTTATTTTCTTTTAAATTGTCAATAGTGCCAAGTCCTATAACAGGAACATCAAATCTAAAATCTTGATTTGGCTTTGCGACTTTAACAACGATGAAATTTTCTCCGCCGAGAGCGTAAGCTCTTTTTATGCACTCATCCGTTCCTTCTACAGACTCAACCGCAAGAACAGATTTGTCTTTTACAACGACAGTTTGACCTATGTCTAAACCTGCGATGCCTTTGGCTATTTTATATCCAAACTCCACGTCTTTATTTTCGTCTGAAGAAAGTTTCTTGCCGACTATCAAACCTTTCGGAGCAAGCAAATGCTTTAAGTATGCGTGCGAAGCCGTAAGATGCATCCCGTCTTTTTCAAACTCATTGGCAATTGTTTTTAGGATTGTGTCTGTTTTTTTATTTATTAAACTTCCCATTACTTTAATAGCGCGAAAGTCCATACTAATAGCCGAATAAATTTTAACGTGTTTTACTTGACCTGCCATTATAACGGTTTTCACATTTTCGCTTTTAAGCGTATCTATGATCTTTTGAAACTTTCCCACTGAAAGCCAATATATTTTATCGCAGACTTTTTCCAAGTTCTGATCAGCTTCTTCTTTTAAAGCAATACATATTACCCTATCGCCACTTCTCTTTATTTCTTGCGCGACTAAAAAAGGAAATCTGTTATTGCCCGCTATTAAGCCTATATTTTCCATAATTCTAACCCTCTATAACAAAATCAGGCTTTATATTTGAGTATACTCTGACAACGTTTGGAGATATAAGTTTTTTGCCAGGGTATCTGTTGATTAAATACGCTATAGCGCCCATGCTTCCAAAACTGCGTATCTGATGTTTACATTCAGACATTAAAAAGAAATCTTTATAACTTGTATTTACGTCATTTATATCAATAATTTCAATTTTTATTTTTGAGTCAAACATAGGCAAAAGCTCATTTTTTACATAATCGGGCTCGTCGGAAATAAAAAAGAAAGAAGCGTCAGGAAACAGCTCTTTTACTTTATTTACCGCTTTCACATAATATTGCGCTGATGATGTAACGCCACGGACAGCGTCGTCGCCTCGTCTTACATGAACGCCAACCGGACATTTTTCAGTTCTTATTCTTTGAAGAACTTCTAAGTTTTTATCATCAAGTATTGAGTCCTCAAAGTGGAAATATTCATAGCATTCCCGCTGGACTATACTATGTTCGTTAAATCTCAACATGCCAGAAGAGACTTCTTTACAAAAACGCCACTTGTCAATATGCATAGGCATATACAGCGGAGGTTTGATATTATCGCCAAATTGCCAGTATCCTTTTCTCTTGGGAAAACGAAAATGCTTTTTATAAAATTTTATTTCTTTATCGCCTGCTTCAATAAAATCAATATACGGGAACGCTTGTTTCAACTGTAATGTTCTGGAATTAAAAGATTTCTTTTTATCTATAATAGAATCGGACCAAAAATAAATAAAAGCTTTTAGCTTACTTAAAACAAATCTACTGTTAAGACCTGCATTGGAATAACCAACGCGTTTATACCAAGTGGTATCATATTTAACTTTATAGCCTAATTTTTTTATTTGCTCACCCACCACATAATACTCTAATTGGTCCACTAAACCTTCTTCTATAGTTATAATAACATAATTATCCTCAAAAGATTTGTTATTTCTATAACAGCCAATAAAACTCAACAAACAGATCAAAGCTGCAACTACAATTCGCTTCATATATATGCACCTCAAGCGTACCTATTAAGGTCTGGCAATGCCTCTTTTGGAACTTTTTATAAATGCTACTATTTCTTGTACGGCTATAGATCTGCTTTGTTCAAGCTCTGGCAAAGCGTCTTTAAGCATCAACTTTGACATAAAAAGAATGCGGTATGCATCTTTCACAGCGTTAATTTCTTCCGTAGGCATTCTTCTTCTTTTCATGCCTACCAAGTTCAAACCGTTTGGCACGGCTCTATATCCGGCACACAAGATGTAAGGAATTATATCCATTGTTACGGTAGCGCCTGAACCAACCATAACTCCCTTACCAACTTTTGAAAACTGAACTATTCCAACTGTGGCGCTTACAAAGGCATTGTCTCCAATCTCAACGTGACCTGCGGCAGCAGAACAATTTGCCACGATGACACCATCACCAATACGGCAATCGTGAGCAACATGGGAAGAAGTCATAAAATAACAATTTTTCCCTATGATTGTTTTTCCTGTTTTGGCAGAGCCCCTGTTAAAAGCTACAAATTCTCTTGCCACTGTGCCGTCGCCTACGTAAACCCTTGACGGCTCGTCTTTATAGCTTAAATCCTGAGGAGCTGTTCCTATAGAAGCCGAGTGATAAATTTTACAATTCTTGCCGATTTCCGCATATTCTATATACGCGTTGGATCCTATAATAGTTCCGTCGCCAATCACAACATCTTTGCCTATTACCGTGTAAGCGCCTATCTCAACATTGTCGCCTATAACGGCTGTTTTATTAATTACTGCAGTTTGATGTATCATTTTTACCCCTGTTTTGGTCTGGCAACGCCTCTTTGGGAATTTTCTATAAAAAGTATCATATCTTTAACATATTGAGAAGGTGAGTCCTTAAGTTTAACAAGAGCGTCTTCAAGAGTCAGCTTAGACATAAATAATATTCTGTAAGCGTCTTTTATATCTTCAATTTCTGAAAGTTTTACTTTTTTTCTCTTTAAACCTATAAGATTTAAACCAGCAATAACAACTCTATCGCCATGAGCCGTTACATATGGAATAATATCCATGTTTACCATTGAACCTCCGCCTATAATTGCGGACTTTCCGATTTTACAAAATTGATGAACGCCTATTCCTGAGCTGAGTATAGCGCTGTCGTCTATTTCAACATGACCCGCAATGCCTGTGGAATAGCCGATTATAACGTTATCGCCTATTATGCAGTCGTGGGCAATATGAGCACACGCCATAATTAAACAGTTTTTACCTAAAACAGTCTGCCCCGCAGCGGCAGTACCTCTATTCAGAGTAACACACTCTCTTATTGTGGTGCCGTCTCCGATTATAACTTTAGTTTTTTCGCCTTGATACTTTAAATCCTGAGGGCGTTTACCTATTGACGAAAAATTAAAAATTTCACAGTTAGACCCTACTTCGGAATACTCAATTACAGATTGGCCGTGTATTTTTGTCTCGCTTTTTATAATAGTCTCCGGACCAATGACACTATAAGGACCTATCTCTACACCGTCCTCTATAACCGCACTTTTGTCTATTACGGCTGTTTGATGTATCATTTATTACCTCTAATGCTAAATTAACGAATCCAACTGATTTCAATATACATTTTCTACGACGGCATTTATATTTACTGCTCTCTGTCTATAATAATAAACATAAACTCTGCTTCTGTTGTTAATTTGCCGTCAACATAAGCTTCGCCTTTCATTTTTCCGCGTCTTCCGCTGTCTTTGATAATTTCAACTCTTAACTCCAAAAAATCTCCGGGCTTTACGGGTCTGCGGAATTTTGTTTTGTCTATAGACGTAAAATACGCAAGTTTTCCCTGCATTTCAGGTCTGGATAGAAACATAACGCACGATGTTTGAGCCATAGCCTCAACTATTAAAACACCGGGCATAATCGGTGCTCCGGGAAAATGCCCTTGAAAAAAATTTTCGTTGCCGCTTACGCACTTATAGCCCACAGCTTTGGCAGGCTGCGCGGTGTTTATTCTAACTTTATCTATCATTAAAAATGGGTATCTGTGCGGTATATATTTTAAAACTTCTTCGTGAGATAAAATTCTTTCCATTCCCGATGTTTCGCAATTTGCGTTCATTCCATCCTCCGCTTCTTTGTCTTCTTCTATAATTGCTTCTTTTAAGAACTCTTTTAAAAAAGCAATATTGTTTTGATGTCCTGGTTTCTCGGCAACTATTTTAGCTTTTATCGGTTTGCCGGCTAAATACAAGTCTCCCATTAAGTCTAAAATTTTATGTCTTACAAATTCATCATCATAACGCAATGGTTCTTTGTTGTGTATGCCGTTCAATCCCAAAACTATGGCATTGTCCATAGAGCCACCAAGCGCAAGACCGTTATTTTGAAGAGCCTCTATTTCATAGTCAAAACAAAAAGTTTTAGCAGGAGCGATGTTATTTAAATAATCTTCCTTACTTATATTCCCAAAAGACATCTGTTGAAATTTTAAGAGCGGATGGTCAAACCCTATAGTACAGTCTATTTCAAGTTTGTCCGAAGGATAAGCCGTTATTTTAGTTTTTCCCGACTCAAAATGAATGGGTTTCTTTATCACATAATATTGTTTTGGAGAATCCAGCTCTTTTAATCCGCTCTTCAATAAAGTTTCCGTTATTATTTTTGCACTACCGTCAAGAATTGGAGGCTCATTGTTGTTAATCTCTATAATCAAATTATCAATTCCGAGAGCCGAGCAAGCCGACATTATATGCTCTATTGTGTGAATTCTAACGCCGTCTTTTTCTATGACGCTGCCTCTGACAGTAAGCCCTGAAGCCACATTTGAATAAAGAGCCGCAATTTCAGGCTTATTCTGCAAGTCGGTTCTTACAAACCTTATGCCATGTCCCGCAGGAGCAGGCTTAAAAACCACAATACTTTTATTTCCCGTGTGGAGACCAATGCCTTCAATAGAAACTTCTTTAAGAATAGTCGTTTGTTTTGCCATTTAAATTTACTTATCCTCCAAAGCTTTCTTTATTTTTCTTAAATCGGAATACATTTTAGGGAGTTTTCTCATTAAAGCTCTTATCTTTATGCTTTGAGTCAGCGGAGCCATAGGATTACCCCCAACAACTTCTCCATCTTTTATATTTCCAGATATTCCGGATTGGCTTGAAATCATAACATTATTGCCTATTTTTATGTGTCCGGCAAGTCCCGTTTGCCCGCCTATTGTTACATTGTTGCCTAAACAGGTGGAACCGGATATTCCAACTTGGGAAACTATTATGCAGTTTTCACCGATTTGAACATTATGGGCAATCATAACAAGGTTGTCTATTTTTGTGCCATTTCCTATCCTTGTGGCGTCAACAGTCGCTCTATCAATTGTGGTATTGGAGCCTATTTCAACATCGTTGCCTATTTCTACCCTTCCTATTTGGGGAATTTTTTGAGTTTTACCGTCAATAATTACAAAACCAAAACCATCCCCGCCGACAACAACTCCGGGTTGCAAAATAACCCTGTCGCCTATTAAAGAATTTTCTCTTATTACGACATTGGAATATATTAAACAATCATTTCCAACCTTTACGTCTTTAGCTATGTAAACGTTAGGGAAAATTTTAGCATTATCCCCAATTGTGGCGCCATCTTCAATCACGACATTTTGACCTATGTATGCGGCTTTGCCGATTTTGGCTTTATCAGATATTGACGCCGACTGATGAATTTTTTTATTTATTAAAGATAACCTTTCTTTCTCTATAATAGAAAGAACTATGCCGTACGCATACTGAGGATTTTTAACTTTGATTATATTTTTATTTTTGAATTGAGCAACATCGCTATCTAACCCGACAAAAATAACGCCAGCCCGCGTGTTTAATGCCTCTTGCAGGTATTTCAAATTCCCAAGAAAAGAAACGTCATTACTTTTTGCTTCCAAAAGACCATTTACTCCCGTTAAAACAACGTCTTTATTACCAATAAGTTCCCCGGAAACAAGTGCCGCAAGTTCAATTGCCGTAAATCTCATTTATCTATCCTTTGCCATTTTTATAACTTCATTAGTTACGTCTTTGCACTTTTCCGTTACGACGCTTTGCTTATCCAAAACTATTGTCGCTTTATGTTTTTTAAGTTCTTCTTTGAGCAAAGATTCTATATCCTTTAAAACTTCAGCCGTATTCCTCTTTTCCATTAAAGCTATTTCAGTTTTTGTTCTTTCAGACAAATCGGAAATTTCCAATTTTTTATCGTTTATCAATCCGCGAATATCGCTTAATTGCCTGAGAAGATCATCAAAAGGACTGTTTTCAGACTTTGCCTCCAATATTTTTAAATTAACGATTTTCGCTTGTTCTTTAAGCGCATTAAGCTCTTTCACACGGTTCTCAATAGCGTCTTTACGCGTTTTTATAAAAGTTTTTATTTCTTTCTTATACTCTAAAGTCATGGGGTGAAAATTAAAAACTCTCTCCATATCAACAAAAATAATATTGTCTTGGATGACTTGATTTTCAACCGGCTCGTCAATACGTTCAACTGCTCCGTTTATAGGTATTTCAAAACAAAAAACGGCAGGCGCAATGAAGAAAAGAAACAATAACAAAAATTTTTCTTAAAAACCATTCCCTATCCTAAAAGTTGATTATGCAAACCGTTGTCTAAAGGGAAAACTTTACAAATTACATCGGCAAACCTATGGAGAAGTATATATCTTGTAAACTTTCTTTTTCTTTATGATTAAATCCATACGCCCAGCCAATTCTTATAGGAAATGCCGGCGTTGCAAGCCTCAATTCAAAGCCTGACGAGGAACGAAGATTATTCTCACCTGTTCCAAGCCATTTTACAGTTCCGCGCCTTCCCCAATCTCCGCCTATATCGTAGAAGAAAGCTCCAACTAAAATTGAGTTGCCTCTTTCTGCTACTATTGGGAATTTATATTCAAAATTAAGAACGGCTTTATAATTACCGCCGTTGTCAGGACCTATTTCCGTTCTGTATTTATAACCTCTTACGCTTTCGGGTCCTCCTATATAGAATCGCTCATAAAGAGGAACTGTCTTTGAATGTCCGTAAGATACTATAGATCCAACTTCCAATCTCGCGCTAAGAACAAACTTCCAAACTACCGGCAAAAACCAAGAGCTCTTAAAAACTGTTCTTACATAATCCACCTCTCCGCCTAAATAAGATCCCGCAAGATTAACTCCTAATGATTGCCTGTTGCCTCTTGTCGGGTCATATCTATAATCAAGAGAATCATATACTATTTGCGCAAATACGCTAGTCGTTCTATCTTGAGATAAATCCGAGTCCTCTTCTATTCTCTGTTTGACTGAATCGTCAATTTTGGAAAGTATTACATTTTCATATCTATAACCAAACATTAAACTTACAAGCGGACTGATTCTAGGACCTACGCCAATTGAAAAGCCTGTTCTATGCTCCTCATAAGCGTTAGTGACGTCTGCATAATCCTTCTTTCTAAGCATATCAAATACGCTTAAAGTTAAGCTCGCATTTTTATTAAAAATATAAGGCTCAGTCCAACTTATGTTGAAATTTGTCTTTTTCTTTCCATACTCAACCGAGAAATCCAAATGTTGACCTAATCCAAACAAATTCATATGCATAAGACCGACTGTAAAAACAACTTCGTCAACGGAAGAATAGCCTACACCGGCATTGATATTGCCCGGTTTTCCTTCCGTAATTTCAAGGGCTAAATCCACAATATTAGGAGCGCCGGTAGGCAATAGATGAGGCTCAACACCGTCAATGAAACCTAAATTTCTTATCCTTTGAACACTTCCTATAAGCTTTTTTCTTGAAAATACGTGTTCAGGTTTTAATAACAACTCTCTTCTGATAACTTTTTCTTTAGTGGACTCCAACCCTTCTATGTAAATATTGCCGACATAAACAACCGAATTCTCTTTTATATTCCAATCAATATTTACAATATCGCCGCTCTTATGAAAATCTGGAACAATTTGGGCTTGGAGATACCCTTTGTCTGCATAAGACTCGGCAATCTCCTGTTTTGTTTCGGCAATTTTTTGCTCGTTAAACGCCTGTCCCTTTTTAAATTTTACAGTCTTTTTCAGTTCTTTGTCTTCTAGTACAGAATTTCCGTCAAAAGCGATTTCCCCTATTTTATATTTGACGCCTTCACTTATGTTTAAAGTTAAAAACATTTCCGTTCTAGATTTATTAAAAGAAACCGTGGATGTTACAAGTTTATAATCCATAAAACCGTTATTCTTATAAAAAGTCTCTATGCCTAATAAATCCTTTTGATAATTTTCATCTTTAAATATTTTTTGAGGTCTTATTTTTTTCATAAGTTTAAGAATCTTTTTCTTAGGATATGAAATGACGCCTTCAATTTTAACGTCGCCTATTAAAATTTTATTATTTTCTGTTATAAGGAAAGTCACTGTCATTCTGTTTGTATCTATGTCAATGGTGGGATAAGCTTCAATGACGCAGTCGGCATACCCCTTATCTCCGTATAATTTTAGTATTTTTTTCTTTGATTCTTCCAACTTTAAAATATCATAAAAATCTTTTTCCTTTAGAATGCTGGCGCCTTTCAGCTTATTATTTGAAAATTCAACGTTGCCTTTAAAAACCATACTCTCTACATAGGGCTTTTCAACAACATCAAACGTGAGAACGCCGGCATTCCTGTCAAAAGTAAAAGTGCACTCGTCAAAATATCCAAGCTCGGTAATAGAGCGAACTGCAGCTCTTGCCGACTCTACGGAATATTCTTTGCCTTTCTTAAGTTTTATTTCTGATAAAACGGTTTTTTCTTTTACATTGCGCAAACCTTTAACATTTACCTTAGAAATTATATTGTCGGCATAGGCGAACGCGGACATTAACGTGCAAACGCATAGTCCCGTCAAAAATAAACGAAGCTTCACAGCAAACCTCCTAAAATTATATTTTATCAAAAAAGTTTACTAACTAGATAAATATTACTTTAACTTGCATTTGCGCTGCTTTCCCAAATAATACGTATTCCTTCCAGAGTCAAATTTGGTAGAATAATTTCTATTTCCTTTATTTCGCCCACCATAAGACCTGCAAGACCGCCTGTAGCTATTATATGTTTTAATTCCATTTCATTCTTTATTCTTCCAAGAAGTTCTTTAACAAGCCCAATATAGCCGAAATAAAGTCCAGACTGTATGCACTCCACAGTTGTATTTCCTATTGATTTTAGAGGTTTTCTCATCTCAACTTGCGGCAACTGGGCAGTTTTCAAACTTAAAGCCTGAGCCGATATCGCATGTCCCGGCGCTATAGCACCGCCTATGTATCTGCCTTTTTCGTCTATGCAATCAAAAGTAGTGGCAGTTCCAAAATCTATGATAACGCAACCGCCCCCATACATGGAATAAGCGGCAACCGCATCGGCAATTCTGTCAGCTCCAACTTCTTTGGGATTTGGCACATTAAAAACAATGCCGCCTGAATTAATATGGTTTATAAAAAAAGCTTTTTGCCCGAAATAATTTCTTACTAAATCTTCAAAAACAAGATTTAAAGACGGCACAACGCTTGATACTCCTATACCTATTACTTTTTTTGCGTCAAAACCGGAATAAAAAAACATATTCATAAACATTGTAGCATACTCATCGGAAGTTTGCTCTTTTATAGTAAACATTCTCCAAACTTTTAACGGTTCGGGCAAAACTTTTCCGTTTTGCACATTAAATAAACCTATGGTTATATTTGTATTGCCTATGTCTAAAGCTAAAAACATGTTTTCCTCTTAAGCACTTACAAGACAATCTTATTAAAAATATTATTGCCGAAACTATCTATCGCGACAATTAATGGCATATCTTCAACTTCAAATCTATAAATGGATTCAGGTCCTAAATCTTCAAAAACTAACAATTCAGATTTTTTTACTCTTTTTGAAATAAGAGCGCCGACACCGCCTGTCGCGACAAGATATACCGCGTTGTTTTCTTTTAAGGATTTTACCGCCGATTCCGATCTGGTGCCTTTACCTATCAAAACTTTAACGCCTTCTTTTAAAATCCTTGGCGTATAAACATCCATTCTGGAAGACGTTGTGGGTCCGCAAGATCCGACAATTTCTCCCGGCTTTGTCGGAGTCGGTCCGCAGTAATAGATTACAGAATTTTTTAAATCAATAGGAAGCTCTTCGCCTTTGTTTAAAATATCCACAATTCTTTTATGGGCTGCGTCTCTTGCCGTATAGATATTCCCACTGAGTAGAATTTTCTGTCCGACTTTTATATCTTTAATATTTAAAATTAAATCTTGTAAATTTATTTTCATATACTAATTTTCTTTCTTCTACAGGAATGGCATTGAATGCTTACCGCAACGGGGAGCGAAGCTATGTGCGTTGGTTTTGTGGCTATAAATACAGCAAGTGCCGTCGGATTGCCGCTCATTCCCATTGGTCCTATATTTAATTTGTTAATTTCGGAAAGAAGTTCTTGTTCTTTTTTGGCATAAAATGTATTTTTATTAGCGTTTCCTATTTCTCTAAGTAATGTTTTTTTTGACAAAAGTCCAACTGAAGCAAAATCGCCGCCTATTCCAACGCCGACTATAAGAGGAGGGCAAGCGTCTCCGCCTTTATCCTTTACAACACTTAGCACAAACTCTTTCACGCCTTCCCAACCTGCAGAAGGCGTAAGCATCTTTAACGCCGAAGCGTTTTCACTGCCGCCGCCCTTAGGAAGAAATGTAATTTCTATTTTATCGCCGGAAACAATATCAATATAAATATTACTTGGCGTATTGTCCATTGTGTTTTTTCTCTCAATCGGGTCAGAAACAATAGATTTGCGAAGGTAATTATCCGCATAGCCCAAAGCAACGCCTTTGTTTATCGCATCGTAAATATTTCCGTTTTCTATATATACGTCTTTGCCAAGTTTTATAAAAAAATTTGCCGTTCCCGTGTCTTGACACAAAGGAACCTTCTCTTTTTTTGCAATAGCCGCGTTGTCCGCTATTTGCTCTAATATGTCGTGAGACGTTCCGCTTTCTTGAGGAATAAAGACATTTACGGATTTTAGAACATCGTCAGGAAGATTATAATTTGCTTTGGCGCACAAATCTTTAACGGTGCTTGTTATAATATTTGATTCTATTTTTCGCACTTTTTTATATAACCTTTTTTCATCATAGTTTCGGTTATCGCTCTACTTCTTTTGATTATATCTTTCGCAACGCTATAAATTTTATCGTAACTCATTTTTTTTCCAGCCACTTTTTCTTTTGCCGCTTTTACGCCTATAGCAGCCGCTATTTTTGGGAATATTTCCCAATCGTCCATAGTAGGAAGAATTTTGTCAGGTTTTATTTTATTATCAGGCACACAAGAAGCAAGCTCTATTGCCGCGGTTATGCACATTGTGTCGGTAATCGTAAAAGCTCTTACGTCTAACGCTCCTCTAAAAACTCCGGGAAAACCCAAAGAATTGTTGACTTGATTTTCAAAATCGCTTCTGCCTGTGGCAACAATGGCAGCGCCCGCGTCTTTAGCTTCCCATGGCCAAATTTCAGGCGTAGGATTGGCGCAAGTAAAAACAATGGGATTTTTAGCCATAGATTTTATCCATTCTTTCTTTATTACTCCCGGTCCCGGAGCCGATAAAGATATAACAACATCGGCATTTTCCATTGCTTCTTTGGCTCCGCCCCTAATGTCGCCGGCATTTGTTATTGACGCCATATTCCACTGCTCTTTGCATGATTTTAAATCCTGACGATCTTTGTGAAGCGTCCCTTTTACGTCAACCATAACTATGCTTGCGGGATTTGCCCCATAAAGTATCAAAAGTTTTGATATACAAATATTTGCAGCTCCCGCTCCTATCATCGCTATCTTTATTTTGTTTACTTTTTTACCAACAATTTTTAGCGCGTTGATAAAACCCGCAAGCGTAACCAAAGCCGTTCCTTGTTGGTCGTCATGCCACACGGGTATTTTGCATTCTTTTCTTAAGGTATCCAAAATAGAAAAACATTTAGGTTGAGAAATATCTTCTAAATTTACTCCGCCTAAAGACGGCTGCAATATTTTAACCGTTTGTATTATTTCTTTCTCATCTTTAGTGTCAAGACATATGGGAAAAGCGTCAACGCCGCCAAGATACTTGTACAGAAGAGCTTTTCCTTCCATAACAGGAAGACCCGCCTCAGGACCAATATCGCCTAGCCCCAAAACCCTTGTGCCGTCGCTTACAACGCCGACAGTATTCCATTTATTCGTATATTCATAGACAAGTTCCGGATTTTTGCTAATGTCAGTACATACAGCCGCCACTCCGGGACTGTACCATATT